>JAITNE010000011.1 GCA_031290635.1 Tannerella sp.
ACGATTTTGCTCCGTCACCCGACGATTTTGCTCCGACGCCCGACGATTTTGCTCCGTCACCCGACGATTTTGCTCCGTCGCCCGACGATTTTGCTCCGTCACCCGACGATTTTGCTCCGTCACCCGTCCAATCAGCTTGCTTCCCTATCATGAAGACTCGCTTTTCGCAGCGCTTCAACAATTGTCCTGTATGGACACCTCCATTACTTATTTTATTAATTTCCAAACTCGAACATTTTTATGAGTTACATCCCGAATAAGGATACCGAATTAGTTCAGTGGGGTAATAACTTTGCCGACAAGGTCGCTCTCTATGCAAGCAAGTGGAATATTGACGCCGTAGTGGTAACAGCTCTGGCGACAATTGCAGCCTCTTTCGCGTCATGGGTAGCGATTACGGACAGCGCGGAAAGGAACACGCTTAATGTGTCCGACAAGAACGTTGCCCGCAAGGAGTTTGAACGCCAGATTCGCGCGTTGGTTAATTTCCAGCTCAAGAATCCGGTTATTACAGACACTCAGCGGCTCGAACTTGGTCTGCCTGTGCACGACGTCAAGCCTACGCCGATTTTGCCTCCGACCGAAGTTCCGGTTCTTGAAATCGAACTGCTCGGCCCACGCCGTCTGTCGTTCGTTTTCTTCAGTCCCGACAGCGAAAGCAAGGCAAAACCGTACGGCGTAAACGGCGCTGTGATAGTCTATGGCGTGCTCGACACTCCGACGACTTCGCAGGACGATCTGCCGCACAGCGTCCTTGCTACCCGTACCCCGCACACTCTCGAATTTGCAGCAGCCGAACGCGGTAAAACCGTTTACTACGCTATCTGCTGGCAAAACGAGAAAGGTCAACGCGGCCCATTTAGCGAAGTGGGCAGCTCTATAGTTCCATAATTGTCAATGGTCGGCGAGTGAAAGAAATTCAAGGTTTCGGAGGATGCGCATGTCGCTGTAAAACAAAACCTTGTCGCCGTCCAACCGACAAAAGTATCGGAACAAATCAGAAACCATCTCTCATTTTCCAGGAGATGTCTTTTGTTTTTCATTTGCCTCACCCCACTTTTCTTGGTGGGACGTGATTTTTTAATTGCTCCCAAACCTGTTTGAAGGCTGGGTATTTTAATCTTAATTACTCCCAAACCTGTTTGAAGGCTGGGTATTTCAGTTTTAATTGTAGTCAAGCCTGTTTGAAGGCTTGAGTTTTTAAACTTTTTCGTGTTCAGGCTTGTGTTCAGGCTTGATATTTTTCAATTTATTATGCCCACTCCGACCTTCGGAGTGGGTTTTTTGTTTACCGTCAACCCGTTCCGAATGCTTCCACACAGGCCGACGTCCCCATCATCCTCCGAAAAACATCCTCCGAAGGCGTCCTGACCCTCATTTTCCTTAAAAAACATCCCCCGAAAACCATCCCCTCATCCGAAGAAATCAACCCAAAAAACTATCCTGCATCAAATAATTTGAATTTTTTTCCCGAAAAATTTTTGCATGTCAAAAATAAGCCATATCTTTGCAGCGATTTTATATTGAGTTCAAATTTAAACGAGTATCAACAGATGAGAAAAGAGATTCTACCCGCACGAGTGCTGCGTTTTTATGTCGAGGGTTTCAGGGCGATGACGCTGGGGCGTACGCTCTGGATACTGATTCTCGTGAAGCTGTTTATCATGTTTGTGGTACTCAGGATGTTCTTCTTCCCGCGCTTCCTCAATCAGTTTGAGACCGTCGGCGACAAGGAGGAATACATCTCGACTCAATTGATAGAAAGAGCATTAAATAATCAGAGTTAAATAAATTAATATTCACTAAAACTATTCATCATGATCTTAAATCTTGATTCATCATTAGTTGACTGGTCGCGTGCGCAGTTCGCCATGACGGCCATTTATCACTGGCTTTTCGTTCCCCTGACCTTGGGCTTGGGGTTGATAATGGCTGTAATGGAGACGATCTATTACAGGACAGGTAAGGCCTTTTGGAAAGAAACGGCAAAATTCTGGATGAAACTGTTCGGAATAAATTTCGCCGTCGGAGTAGCTACCGGCTTGATTCTCGAATTTGAATTCGGGACTAACTGGTCGAACTATAGCTGGTTTGTGGGCGACATCTTCGGCGCTCCTCTCGCTATAGAGGGCATAGTAGCCTTCTTTATGGAGGCGACGTTTATTGCCGTAATGTTCTTCGGATGGAACAAAGTGAGCAAATGCTTCCATCTGACTTCTACATGGCTGACATGGGGCGGAGCTTCCATCTCGGCTATCTGGATACTCGTAGCCAATGCGTGGATGCAGTATCCGGCGGGCATGTCGTTTAATCCCGACACCGTACGCAACGAGATGGTTGACTTCTCGGCCGTAGTATTCTCGCCCTTCGCAGTCAACAAGTTCTTCCACACCATGCTGTCGGGCTTGATGCTCGGCGGATCTTTCGTAGTCGGCATAAGCGGATGGTTTCTGATTAAACGGCGTCATGCGAAGTTCGCGCTCTCAAGCATGACCGTAGGCGCTGTTACAGGACTTGTGGCCGCGCTGCTGCTGCTCGTTACCGGCGATACCTCGTCGAAGAACGTAGCCAAGTATCAACCCATGAAACTTGCCGCCATGGAAGGGCTTTACAACGGCGACAAAGGCGTAAGTCTTGTCGGAATAGGCGTGATGAAGTGCGACCTCGCCAACGTTGAAAACAACGATGACGCTTTCTATTTCAAGATAGCTTTTCCGAAAATGCTGTCGTGGCTGGCTACGTACAATACCGACGCCTACATCCCCGGTATCAACGATCTTGTCAACGGCGGCTACGAGGCCGATCCGGAGCTGGCTCTGTCGTCAGGGACTGCCCTGTCGGCTCATGAGAAGATTATGCGGGGACGCGCTGCAATCAAGGCGCTCCACGACTACCGCGCCGCAGTCAAGGCCGGCGACAGCTCCGCAGCCGCCACAGCCAAAGCCGACATGGACAAGGACTTCGCCTACTTCGGCTACGGCTACCTGCGCAGTCCCAAAGACATCGTCCCTCCGGTGCAGCTTACCTTCTACTCGTTCCACATCATGGTGATTATCGGGGGATACTTTATCCTGTTTTTCATCATCGTCTGCTGGCTTGCGTGGAGGCGGAAGCTAAGCGGGGCAAAGTGGCTACACCACGTCGCGCTCTGGTCGATTCCGCTGGCTTACATCGCCGGTCAGGCCGGATGGATAGTAGCCGAAGTAGGACGTCAACCCTGGGCTATACAGGACATCCTGCCCGTCTCGGCAGCCATCTCCAAACTGCCGACAGCGTCGGTGCAAGTAACCTTCTTCCTCTTCCTTATCCTGTTTGCCGTCATGCTTGTCGCCGAAATCCGCATCATGACCAAAGCAATCAAAAAAGGACCTGACACGGGAGATGATAAATAAATTACTAACTATTAAATTATTGACACTATGGATAATTATATATTATTGCAGAATTATTGGTGGTTCTTAATATCACTTCTGGGCGGGCTATTAGTGATGCTGCTCTTCGTTCAAGGCGGACAGTCGCTGCTGTTTACTCTCGGCAAATCGCCACAACAGCACAAGATGCTCGTCAACTCTACCGGACGCAAGTGGGAGTTTACTTTCACTACGCTGGTTACTTTCGGCGGAGCTTTCTTCGCCTCCTTCCCGCTGTTCTACTCTACCAGCTTCGGCGGAGCTTACTGGGTCTGGCTGCTTATACTGCTGTGCTTCGTGCTTCAAGCCGTGTCGTACGAGTTTCAGTCGAAGAACGGTAACCTGCTCGGGAAAAAGACATATCAAGTCTTCCTTGTACTCAACGGAGTATTAGGACCCGTGCTGCTCGGCGCTGCGGTGGGTACATTCTTCAACGGCGCGGAATTTATAGTTGACAAGGCGCAACTGACCGACCTCGGCAATCCCGTCATCTCGCACTGGACTAATCCGCTGCACGGTCTCGAAGCTGCTTTCGTCATCTGGAATCTCTGCCTCGGCCTTGGCGTGTTCTTCCTCTCAAGAGTACTTGCTATTCTTTACTTCATCAACAATATAGATGATGAAACGTTGCGGAAACGCTGCCGTCAACAATTGCCGATAGAAGCCGGTCTGTTCCTGATATTCTTCCTGACGTTCTTCATCCATACGCTTGTTGCCGACGGCTTCGCCGTTAATGCGTCAACGCTGGAGGTAACCCTGGAACCATACAAGTATCTGATGAACTTCATCGAAACGCCCGCTGTTGGAATCATATTGCTGGCAGGCGTAGTGCTTGTGCTTTACGGCATCGCCATCCCCCTGCTCTCGAAGACCGCCAAACATGGTATCTGGATAGCCGGCACAGGTACGGTGCTGACCGTACTGGCTTTGCTGCTCTGCGCAGGCTGGAACAACACGGCTTACTATCCGTCGCTGTCCGACCCGCAAAGTTCGCTTACGATAGCAAACTCCTGCTCAAGTCTGTTCACCCTGCGTGTGATGACTTACGTCTCCTTCCTTATCCCCTTTGTATTGGCATACATCTTCTATACGTGGCGGTCAATCGACCTCCACAAAATTACAACCAAGGAGATCGAAGGCGACGACCATTTGTATTAAAAAGACGACCATTTGAGCTGATTCTGATAAATATTCATTATTTTTGCAGTCGAAAACAATTGAATTTTTATGGAATTAGCAAGTAAATACGACCCTCAAGCGGTCGAAAACAAATGGTACAAGTATTGGCTCGCCCATCGGCTGTTTAGCTCTAAACCCGATGGACGCGAGCCATTTACTATTGTTATACCTCCACCAAACGTTACCGGCGTGCTCCACATGGGACACATGCTGAACAATACTATTCAGGATATTCTTGTCCGCCGGGCACGCATGAAAGGCCGTAACGCCTGCTGGGTGCCGGGCACAGACCATGCCTCTATAGCTACCGAAGCCAAGGTTGTGGCTAAACTTGCCGCCGAAGGCGTGAAGAAAACCGACCTTACTCGCGAACAGTTTCTCGACCATGCCTGGGAATGGACGCACAAGCACGGCGGCATCATCCTAGAACAGCTGAAGAAACTCGGCGCTTCGTGCGACTGGGATCGTACTTGTTTTACGATGGACGAACCTCGCTCGGCAAGCGTTATCAAGGTCTTTAACGATTTATACAACAAGGGACTGATATATCGCGGCGTGCGCATGGTCAACTGGGACCCCGCCGCTAAAACCGCCCTCTCCGACGAAGAAGTAAACTACAAGGAACAACAAGGGAAATTGTATTATCTGAGGTATAATGTCAGTGGAGAGGCTTCCTATGCCGTTGTTGCGACTACTCGTCCCGAAACTATTATGGGGGATACGGCGATGTGTATCAATCCTGACGACCCGAAAACGGCTTGGTTGAAAGGCAAAAGAGTAATCGTGCCGCTAATCGATCGCGAGATACCGGTTATTGAGGATGAATACGTTGATATGGAGTTTGGTACGGGATGCTTGAAGGTAACGCCTGCGCACGACGTCAACGACTATATGCTTGGCGAGAAGTACAACCTGCCCTCTATCGACATATTCAATGACGACGGCACGCTGAATGACAACGGCGCCATGTATGCCGGCATGGATCGCTTCGAGGTGCGCGAAAAGATTGTAGCCGACCTGCAGGCCGCCGACCTGCTCGACAAGGTCGAAGACTATACCAACAAGGTGGGCTACTCCGAGCGTACCGATGTGCCCATCGAGCCTAAACTCTCAATGCAGTGGTTTCTAAAGATGGAAGACCTTGCCAAGCCTGCTCTGGATGCCGTTATGAACGATACTGTCCGCTTCTATCCCGCCAAGTTCAAAAACACCTACCGCCACTGGATGGAGAACGTCAAGGACTGGTGCATCAGCCGCCAACTGTGGTGGGGACACCGCATACCGGCATGGTACATGGAAGGCCGTGTTTTCGTTGCAGAAACGAGAGAAGAAGCATACAAGCAGGCTTTGTCGAGCATCGACGGTCAATTCTCAATTGATGATTTGCGTCGGGACGAAGACTGTCTCGACACATGGTTCTCTTCGTGGCTGTGGCCTGTCTCTGTCTTCGACGGTATCAACAATCCCGACAACGAGGATATAAAATACTATTATCCTACTAACGACCTCGTAACGGCTCCCGAAATTATCTTCTTCTGGGTAGCCCGCATGATTATTTCGGGATACGAATACCGACAGGAAGCCTGCTTCCGTAATGTTTATTTCACCGGAATAGTGCGCGACAAACTTGGACGCAAGATGTCGAAGTCGCTTGGCAATTCGCCCGACCCGATTGAGTTGATGAACAAGTACGGAGCCGACGGGGTACGTATGGGGATGCTCCTCACCTCGCCTGCGGGCAACGACCTCCCCTTCGACGAGAGTTTGTGCGAGCAGGGACGCAACTTCAACAACAAGATATGGAATGCCTTCCGCTTAGTAAAAGGCTTGCAGGTGGCAGAAACGGGAAATCTAAAGAGTACAAACGCTATCGCTATCGCCTGGTTTGACGAGGTTCTGCAAAAAGCCGTTGCAGAACAGGACGACTTGTTCTCGAAATACCGTATTTCGGAGGCTTTGATGGGCGTTTACAAGCTTTTCTGGGACGAGTTCTCGGCATGGTATCTCGAAATCATCAAACCGCCTTACGAACAGCCTGTCGATAAGGCTACCTATGACAAGACGCTCGAATATTTTGAAGAACTGCTGAAATTATTGCATCCCTTTATGCCCTTTATTACCGAAGAATTGTGGCAGGCGCTCAAGGAACGCAAGGACGGCGAAAGCATTATGACGGCAAGCCTGAATTACGCCTCTGCTTCGGGGTCGTTGGCAGATGACTTCGAGGTCGTTAAAGAAATTATTGCCGGCGTCCGCACTATCCGCACGCAGAACAGTATCGCTCAAAAGGACGTCGTCAATCTGTTTATTATCGGCGAGCATAATGCCGAATTCGATGATATAATAAGGAAACTCTGCTATATCGGCGAAATATCCCGTCTGAGCGAGAAGCCCTCTGATACGGCAAGTTTCCTCGTGCGCACTACAGAATATCATATCCCTGTTGAAATCAATGTAGAACATGAACTTAAACGATTGGACAAGGAATTGAAGTATCAGGAAGGGTTTCTGCGCTCGGTGCTGGGCAAACTTAATAACGAGAAGTTTGTCGCCAACGCTCAGCCCGAAGTTGTGGCTAACGAGCGCCAAAAGCAGGCTGATGCAGAGAGCAAAATCCGCACGCTGCAGGAAAGGATTGAGCAACTAAAAAACAAGCCATGAAAGCTCGTGTTTTACGTATTCAGGTTGCGGCGCTGCTGGCTATGTCGGCGCTTACCGCGTGCTCCGATATGCGTACGATAACAATTCAAACGTATAATCCGGCGAAGATAACTTTTCCCGAAGAAGTGCGTAATATTTTAATAGTAAACAATTCCGCCCAGCAGCCCGACAATATGGCTCATCATTATGTGATAAACGACAAGGACGTAGCATCGCTGTCGATCTCGGCCGACAGTACGGCTTACGATTTCTGTCAGTCCTTAGGGTGCGCAATAGCCGAAGAGCTACAGTTCGACGACGTGCGTATTTGCGACGATACACTGCGTACCGATTCGCTTTTTTACAATGTTGTGCCTTTCACCGGCGTGGATGTAAGCGCGATGTGCAATAAATACGGCGTAGATGCGATTATATCTTTGGATAGATTTGTCTTCAAAACATTATGTAACGAGAGTAGCGGCTTCAGAATGATGTTGTGTTATATCAAGACCGACTTGACAGGCGAAATGCGTGTTCTATGGCCGGGACAAACGCAAGCTCTGACGTTTACTTTCTGTGATTCGCTCAAATGGTATCTCGCTAATGAGGAGTTTGTGCCGAATGTCGATTCATTGCAACTAAAGCCTCAAGACGTAAAACAGTCCATGCACTATCTCGCCGATCATACAGGAAATACTATACGAGTCAATTTCGTTCCGTACTGGAAGGATGTTAATCGATGGTATTATACCAGCTACTCGTCCGAATGGAAGCGCGGCACAGCCTTTGCACGCGCCTCTAAATGGGCTGAAGCCACCAAGGTATGGGAAGCCTTGTTAGCCGGGACTGCTCAAAAGCGTTCCAAAGCGCGTCTGCTCTCGAATCTCGCCTTATGTTATGAGATGAACAGCGATTTCGACCCTGCCGTGTCATTCGCCGAGCAATCCTACAATCTATTTATTGAAAACGACGGTGCAGACGACCATTATACCATCCTGCAAAAGCAATACCTCGACGCCCTTCGCGCCCGCGCCGAAGCCGACAAAATCCTCACCAAACAACTGCACGAGAACTAAATTGTCAGAGGTTATTATTCTAAATTTATTAATCATTGTTTGCTGTTTTGTCAATGAGCAGTTCACCGCCCTCAGTGAGAACTTCACTGAACTCAGTGGAAACTTCACTGAACTCAGTGAGAAGCTCACAAAAGAAAGCAAAACCTGTCAATCCTGCAAATCCTGCAAATTCTGTCCACAAAAATTTGTTTGCTAATTAAATTAATTATCGTATCTTTGTCCCTCTTTTATTCATTAATTTATCAAAACATGAAAGCGATTCACTGTTTAGGATTTATCAGATGCGCAGTCATCTCCGCCATGCTGCTCGGCGCTGTAACAACTGCCGCGCAGGCCGCTAACGAACCGGTTATAGTTGTTAATAATATTCCGCAACTTAGTCGCGGAGGCGCTCTTGAAGGAAGGGTCGTCTGGAACGGTCTGACGACAGGCAACTTCGGTCAATATGCCGTCGTAGCCATGCTGCACGCCACCTGGGGAGA
>JAITNE010000068.1 GCA_031290635.1 Tannerella sp.
GGATGAAATTCCTAAGAATGGCATTTACATACTCTTTGAAAAAGGCGAATTGTTTGGTGACTTAGATAGAATTGTTCGAGTAGGCACTCACACAGGAGATAATCGACTACGTTCTCGACTGAACCAACAATTTGTTCAGGAAAACAAAAACAGAAGTATTTTTAGGAAAAATATTGGTCGTTGCCTTTTGAATAAAGACAATTGTCCATATTTGTCTAAATGGGAACTTGATACAACGTCAAGAGCGGATAAAGAGAAATATCTAAAACTACTTGATTTAGACTTCGAGAAAAAAATTGAAAAGAAGATAAGTGAATATATACAAACAAATTTTTCATTCTGTGTTTTTAGTGTTGACACAAAAGAAGAAAGGCTTTTTTGGGAGAGTAAAATCATTTCAACTATTGCACAATCAAATGAATTGAAACCATCTCAAAATTGGTTAGGCAAAGATTCACCAGAGCACAAAATAAGAGAACGCGGACTTTGGCAAGTACGAGAGTTAGATAATGAGACTTTGAACCAAAAAGAATTTGATGAATTAAAGCAATTAATATTGAACAATCTGAAAGAAATTATGTAAAGCAGAAAGAAGAACAAGACAACACGTCGTATTACCGACCCCGGCAGCAAGGTAAAGCCTAATATAGGTGTGTATTGTGTGCATACTACGACGTTATGAAAGATAGATTGTGCAGCGCTTGATTATAGAAAAGGCTCGTGGTGAACATAGTGCGTTCGACATGGTACTTCCTGAGATATCAATACCCTCGCATGTATATAACCACATCCAAATTCGACATTAGTTCCGTGATATAGTTTCATGCAATTATTGTCCCGCCATTTTTTATGCAAATATCCTGAATTACCCTCAGAGTAATATTGGGATTTTCGCAATGTTCAACATCATAAAACTCATCAAGAAACTCAATAGCGCCATGCTCATAGAGATAGTTAAACGATTGTTTCATCGAAATCCCATGCTTCAAT
Source organism: Tannerella sp. (assembly GCA_031290635.1). Classification (GTDB taxonomy): domain Bacteria; phylum Bacteroidota; class Bacteroidia; order Bacteroidales; family Tannerellaceae; genus Tannerella. The sequence goes on from JAITNE010000068.1 coordinate 991, forward strand.
GAAAACTCCGTTATCATAAAGGCGATGTAATCAACCACCTCCCTTGCTCTGTCTAAAGTTCTTGCATCCATAAATTTTCTGTTATAATTCGGTGCAAAGATACGTATTTTTTTTCAAACTAAACGCTTTTTGATTTGAAATTCTAAGGTATCTCTGTCCAATGCGTTTGTGCAGTAGCACGACAATAAGTTTGAGATTTGTTCAATAACCCCCCAAGACTAATTTTGCTGTTTGTATGCTATATCGTGCCGATATACCAATACGGTTCAAGAATTTGCGATATGAGATTGCCGTCGCAATTCATGTTACTTACCGCCCCGACATCGTGGACGCATGCGTCCATACATCATGGGCGCGTGTTGACATAAATTAAGGGGGGATTTTTGCGTAAATTAAGGGCGCGTATCCAACTGTGTTGTTAGGATACGCGCCCTGAAAGCGTGTGAGCAGGTAATTGGATGTGCTATACCGGTGAGATGGGATCTAATCTACTACCAGGATGTAGGGTAAGGTGATGGTGCGGGGGGTGTTCAACAGCTTACCGCCACCGCTGAACTGTGTTACTATGCTCAGGATGTAGTTGCCGGTGATGATTCCGGGTGGTATCACAAAGGATATCTTCGACGGGTCGTTTGTGCCCATGGCGTTCGGCATTACCTGGGTGGTCTTCTGTGTGTCCTTCTCGATTATCCACAGTCCTACTCCTGATGCGTCGCCTGCTACCTTGATGCGTGATCCTTTGAGGTTAGCGATGCCGCCGGGGGTGATGACGTCGTTGACACTACCTGTGGTGATGTCGGTTATCGATGCTATCACACTTGTGTCGGGCGCCATTCCGAGTACTCTGACGGGTGCGCTCTTGAGGGTTTCACGCAGTTCTTTAACTGCTGTAACGCGTGCAACCAACTTGTTGATTTTGGGGTCCCACTGGGGTGCGTCTCCAATGAAAACTCCTTCTACGTTGATGGCAAAGTGCGCCATTCCGTAGGTTACAAGTTCACCGCGCACTACGCCTTTGATGGCTTCGTGCTTGAGGGCTTCGCAACAGGCTTTCATGCTGGCGGCATTGCCGTTGAAGCCGTTTTCGATTGCTCGCTCGATGAGCTTGTCTTCAGTAATTGAAGCAATGTTTACTACTCGACCGTAACGGTCATCTGTTCTCTCTGTAAGTGGGTTATCATACAATTCTATGATGACCGAATCAATGTCTTTTAAATTTGCCATTTGATTATTGTTTAATTAGTGTATAAAGGTATATGTTATTTTTAATATACGCAGGGTATTTTTATGTCTGATTCGAGGGGGCTTGAATATGTTGTTAGAGGCTGCTATTGTGTTATTCAGACGTAGCTGTTGTCGTCCCAACCGAGTTTGATGAGTTCAATTTTTGTGGGGTCGGAGGTGCCGAGGTGGTAGCGTGTATCGGCTGCTGCGATGTGCTTGGCGGGTGGGTTCAGGGGTTTGTCTTCCTTGAAGTATTCGCGTCGTTTGGCTTCGATGATGCGCAGTCCGACGGAATCTACGGCTACGGGGTCGAATCCGAGCAGCAGGCCGTTGTAGCGCCATGAGTGTTCGGCGGAGAACTGACTCTGTGCAATGTGGTGAAACTGTGGGGTGTACATCACAAGTACGTGCAGACGGGTCTTGCCTTTGACCATCGGCAAGTCCTGCAAACTGCCGAGTATGACGCACGAGTCTTCGTGATAGTCAGAGGGCTTCTCGGCAAACATGATGTAGTTCTTCAGCAGTGATCCTACTCCCGACCAGGCGTGTGTGCGCATCGGTCGTGTGTTAATCAGCGCTGTGGCGTTCTGGAAGACGGGGTTCTTCTTTACTCCGCGGTCGTCAACGCTGACTTTGTCTTCCTGCACTCCTGCGCTCAGTACGCGTGCTTTGAGGGCGTCGTTGACTTCGGAAGGCGTCGGGAGGCCGTTCCACTGGTTGGTTTTGATTCCTACAGTGTCGGTCGGCCGGATGATCGTCGCCCATGCTTGCTGTGGCGTCTTTTCGCCGGTCAGCTTGCATAGCGCTTCGTCGAGCATTTGTGCGGTGAGTGCGGCGTTCGGTGCGTCGCCATCGGCGTACAACTCCTTGTTGCGGATGAGTACTACGCGGCTTGTCGATTCGCTGATCGAAGCCCATGCCGCTACGGGTTTGTTGAGGAGCAGTGCGCCTCCGGCAGCCATCATAGCTGTGCGTTTCAATAATTCTCTTCTGGTAATTGTTTCCATTGTTTATTATGAATTAGTTTATATAAATTGTCCGCTTGTGCGGATGTTGATGCGTTGAAGATGGCGTACAGTCGGAGGCCTTCGGTCCATGTTGTGAACCATGTCCGGTCTTCGAGTTGCAGCTGCGGTCGTGGCTTGGAGGTGGCTTCGGGTGCAAACTTGTCTTTGAGCTGCGTCCATGCCTGCATGGCTGCTTCCTTTTTGGGATATTCTACGATGAGGAGGTAGCTGCGGTCGTCGGGGCTGCCGTATTTGGCGAGCAGTGCGTGTGTTTTGTCGGTGATATTCACTATGTTATAATCGGCGATGAAGTGATATGCGTTCAGCCATACGTAGTGATGAAAGTAGAGGTAGCCTGCTGGTGCGAGGCCGTCCGGCGGCAGCGCTCGGATGATTGCAGGCTTGTCGCCGGGGAGGATGACGGTTGCTTTGTCTAATAGCGATGCGAGGTGGCTGATGGTTTTACTGCTATCGGTCGTCGGCTTCTGCGCAGTGATGATAATGTAGTACTTGCCTTTCCAGAAAAGGATATAGTCGCTGTGGCTCTGTGATCCTTGCCCGTAGTCGTGCTCTTCCTTGTCGCGGCTTTGGGTGTATATTCCGAAAGCGTTTGCAGACGAGGTCATTTCGTATATCTCGACGGTTATCTGGGGCAATCCTTCTGCATTGTACTTGCAGCCGGTCATCCCCTTCAATCCGTAGGACAGGTACAGCTCGGCTCCACCGTTGATGTAATCGTAAAGTTCCTCGCCTTCGTAGTCCAACCACTCCGTAACCTTGTAGGAGTCAACCGCTTCAGGCAGATACTGCTTCACGTCTATCTTTTGAGCAAATGTCAACGTGGAAAGGAAACAGCAACTCGCTGTAAAAATGTAATTCAATTCGCGTTCCATACTTATAATTATGTATTACTTACGCTGCAAAGATAAGTATAATATTTGACATTAACATCAACTTGTGATAAAATAATTTTTATCAGGCTTGATTTTTGTCTGCGAGATGGCTGCTGACTGGATATGCAAATTGCTTGATTATCGTTGCAAGGATGGCTTCAGAGGTGGTTTTTATTGTACTTGATTTTTATCTGCGAGATGGTTTATGAGGTGGTTTTTATCTTGCTTTATTTTATCTGCATGAATAGCTTCCCGGATGATATGCAAATTGCTTGATTATCATCTGCGTATATGCCTTCGATATTGCATATTGATTTGATATTGTGATTGTTATAGTACGCCTTTTGTGCTGGGCAGATCGTACTGATAAACGTCTCGACGGACGGCTGTCCTGATGGCTTTGGCGAAGGCTTTGAAGATGCCTTCGGCTTTGTGGTGCTCGTTTTCACCGTCGGCTTTGATGTTGAGGTTCATCTTCGCTGCATCAGTCAATGACTTGAAGAAGTGCAGGAACATCTCGGTGGGCATGTCGCCAATTTTTTCGCGTTTGAAGGATGCATCCCAAACAAGCCAGGATCGACCGCCGAAGTCGAGGGCTACAGTAGCCAGACAGTCGTCCATCGGCAGACAGTAGCCGTAGCGCTCGATGCCGCGCTTGCTTCCGAGCGCTGTGTGGATGGCCTCGCCGAGCGCTATGGCGGTATCTTCGATTGTGTGATGTTCATCAACGGCAAGGTCGCCTTGAACGTGGATTGTGAGGTCGCATCTGCTGTGCTTGCCGATTTGTTCGAGCATGTGGTCGAAGAAGCCGATACCGGTGGAGATGTCGCACAGGCCGTTGCCATCGAGGTTCAGTCGGACGAAGACGTCGGTTTCTTTGGTTTTTCGCCTGACCTCCCCTACCCTCTCTCCGGCGAAGATGAAGTCCTTGATCTTATCCCACGAATCAAATGCGTAGAAGCCTGCTTTTGCTTGAAATGCAGGGCTGAGGACGCCGTCGGAGGTGAGCTGAATGCCTTTGCATCCGAGGTTTGCGGCTAACTGCATGTCGGTCTCGCGGTCGCCGATGACAAAGGAGTTGGGGAGGTCGTAGTCGCCGCTCAGGTACTGCGTCAACATTCCTGTTTGGGGCTTGCGATTGGGGGAGTTGTCAGACGGTAAAGAGGGGTCTATCAATATGTTGTCAAAGGCGACGCCCTCGCCGGCAAAGATGGCTAACATCTTGTGCTGCACAGTCCTGAAATGGTCTTCGGGATAGGCGGACGTGCCAAGTCCATCCTGATTTGAAACGATAACAAGCTCGAAGTCAAGGTGCGTGCGGATAAAGTGCAGGCTGCGAATGACTCCGGCCGGGAAATCAAGCTGCTCAAGGGCGTCAACTTGAAATGTGTGCGGCGGCTCAATAATCAAGGTGCCGTCACGGTCAATGAATAATGCTCTCTTCATAAGATGTAATTAATTTAGTTCGGATGTGGCAGGGCAAGGCGGCAAAGGCTGCAAAGGCTTTAAAAGCTGAACTGTAGCCAATGCAAATGCCGTCTCCGAGATGTTGTGACCAACATCGAAAGACGAGGATAGCCATGCTGTTACGACATGATTTCGTAGCGTTAAAAGGGCAGGTCTGAAGCGACGTCGGCCTGCGGAACGTCTGCTGCCGATGCTGCTGCACCGTTGAAGGCGTCTATACCGCCATCTATCGGTGATGAGCCATGAGCGGGGTCTGCGGCAGATTCTATCTTCCACGGACGGATGTCGTTGTACCAACGTCCCTGGTACTCGCGACTCTCGATGTCAAACGTGAGCTTGAGGTATTGTCCCTGCTGAATGTTGTTCATCTCAATCTTCTCTCCCCACAAGGAGAAAACCATACGCTTGGGGTACTGTACATTAGGGTCATGCTCAATGACGTACTCCTGTTTCTTCCAGAGGCCATTACGACCTTCTCCGGTCTGCAGCGGTAATACTGCAATAATCTTACCTGTAACTTCCATAGTTATAACTGTTTTAATTCATTAATTAATAGATTATTTTCTTGTTCTGTGCCTGCAGTGATGCGCAGGCAACCCTGACATAGCGATATGTTGCTGCGGTTGCGTACAATCACCCCCTTCCGCACCAGGCGTCCGTAAACCTCGTTAGCGTCGGTAACCCGCACTAAGAGGAAGTTGGCGTCCGAAGGGAATACATGTTCAACCACAGGCAGTTGTGTGAGTTCCTTTGCCAGAAGCTCGCGCTGATAGAGCAACATCCTTACCCACTCGTTTTTGCGAGCTTCAAACGTAATCTGCTCGCCGACAAACTTTTGTGTCAACAGGTTGATGTTGTAGGGATATTTCACCTTGTTGAGATATCGGATTATGTCTTCCGAAGCAAAAGCCATTCCACAGCGTACGGACGCAAGTCCCCATGCCTTCGAGAAGGTCTGCAAGACCGTCAAACGGGGGTAACTGTCGAGTTCCTGCAACCATGAGGGATGGGTCGAGAAGTCAACATAAGCCTCGTCCATGACGGTTATACCCCGAAAGCCGGTTAATATCTTGCGAACCTCATTGCTGTCGAGTATGTTGCCTGTCGGATTATTGGGCGAACAGAGGAAGATGAGCTTCGTATGCTCGTCCGTAGCGTCCAGAAGCCGGGCGGCGTCAAAGGTGAAATCATCGTTAAGCGCGGACTTGCGGTACTCAACGTTGTTTATATCGGCACAAACTTCATACATGCCGTAAGTTGGGGAGATGGCGACGATATTGTCAACCTTCGGTTCGCAAAAGATACGAATGATGAGGTCGATAGGCTCGTCGCTGCCTGCGCCGAGCATTATCCGAGTGGGATTGACATGCTTCAAGCCGGCAATCTTCTGTTTCAACTCAATCTGCAAAGGGTCGGGATAGCGATTGTAAGGCTCATTCAGCGGGTTCTCGTTAGCGTCAAGAAACACGGAGGCTTCACCCTGAAACTCACTGCGGGCGCAGGAGTAAGGCTTCAAATCGCGGATATTGCGACGCACTAATGAGGATATATCTGTCATAAATCTTGAAATAATTTGCTGCAAAGGTAGTATATTTATTTGAAACTGCAAAGAATATGCATGAATTTTCGGTTGCGAACTAAGGGTTATAGTAGCGTTTGTAGATGTCGTTGAATGCTCCGGCGCTGCGAATCCTGTCGAACCAGCTGTTGATTGAATCGCGCAGCGCGACGGACTGCTTGCGTACTGCCCACGACTGCAACTGCATGAATCCGATGTCGGTGCCGATATCTATCTCCGGAAACTGCTTCATGGCGATGGAGGCTATCCGGCGGTCACAAACGGCAAAGTCGATGTCGCCCTTAGCTACCATGATGATGAGTTGCTCCGCAGAATAGAGTGCGTCCTCAAGCACGTAGATGGTATCGCCGATTTCGTGTTGCAGGTTTTGCAGCCGAAGCATTGAGGGAGAATTTTGGGGGATATGCAGGGTCTTTCCGGCGAGTTCGAGCTGATTACGCACGGGCGGAACAGCATTATTGGCAGCAGCGGTGCGTTGAACGAGGACTTGTTTGTTGAACACAACGGGATCGGTGAAAAGATAGTCTTCGCGCAACTCTGTAGTAACAGGCACATTGCAGGCTATAAGGTCGTACTTGCCGTTGTCCAAGCCCTTGAAACTCTCCGCGAGCGACATCTCAAGAAACAAGTGCACTTCAAGACCTGAAACGGTCGATATAGCACGGATGAGTTCGTACTGAAAGCCTTCGGTAGTGTCTCCTGAAACGAAAAACCCATGCCGGTTGTACTCGGTAACGACATTCAGGACGCCTTCGGCATGAATCGCGTCATAGTCGCGATCGGTAGAGCTACCGGCGCTGCGACGCAGTGAATACATCGTCGCAATCACAGCTATCAGGATAGCAATATACAAGTAAAGGATCAATTTACGTTTCATAACTTCAATAACTTCTTATCATTTGATTACATCCGCAGGATTCTCCACGCTCGCCTTATACACTCGCCAGCCTACGCAAAGCACAATCACGAACACTAATGCCGACAATATCGACAGATAAATCCAAGCCGGAATAGACGTTTGGATTACATATTGTTCCAGCCACGTCCGCATGATATAATTCCCTATGGGGAATGCTACGACCGCGCCGGCAATAAGCAGTGAGAAATACTCCTTGAAGAAGATATTTAGAATATCGTACATCGTGGCGCCGTTGATTTTGCGGATAGCGATTTCCTTGCGTCGTTCTTCGCAGGTCAAAGACACTAACGATACGAAGCCGAAGATGCAGATGATAATGCAAATCAGCGATACGAACGAGAGCAGCTTCAGCAGTGCGTTCTCGGATTTGAAGAACTTGTCGTATTCATCTTCAGCGTTGGATATATTGAAATTACCGTTGGGATATTCTTTTTCCATGAGTTTTTTGATTTTATCCGTACATGATTTCCTTGCTCCCTCATTGTATTTGAATAAGACATATTCCGTAGTCGGCAACATCGCGCTTCTAAATGTCTTTTCATCATCTTGTCGAATATAGCAGTATGGCTTAATAGAAAAGGTCGGTGCAAAATTATAGATGTTCTTTATCACGCCTTTTACAGTATAATTATCAAATAATTTGCCAAGCGGCTTATCCCAGCCGAAGGCTTTTACTGCCGACTCACTTATCAATGCCTGTTTTTTATCATCATTATCACTGAGCATTTCTCCCTCAATCAATTTAAAATCGTAATAGTTCATGTATTTTTCCGACACATACACTATACCAATATTTATCTTTTCTACATTACCCGGTTTGCCGTCCCATTTGGTAATCTCACGACTTATTTGACTGTTCATTGGTAGCAAAGGCGAAAAGCCACTGACTGTTTCCGATATTTCCGGAATTTGTTTTAGTTGATTTTCCAATACATCCGAACCAATGTTTTCAAAAAAAAGCGCGACGACGCCCCTGTCCTTAAACGCAAATCCCAAATCGGTGTTATGCAGATAATACATTTGTTTGACAATAACTATCGTGCAAAAGGCAAATCCAATGCTGATTATCAACTGAACGATAATCGACATTTTACGAAAGAGATTAGTATTCCATTTGCGAATCACCATATTCAGGCTACTGCGCCGAAAAACAAGTAATACCAGCAGGAATACCAGCAGCGAAAGCAGAATAAGTGCAACGATATACAGGATTGATTCCAAATAAATAGCGGACAAGTCAAGTTTAATTGCCGATAATGATTGGAAAGGCAACAATACCGCTTTTATAAAAACCAACCCCAACAGAAGTGCAACCGTTAATGACATGAGAAATTCTATCGACAAAAGCGCCAATAACGACCTGCCGGACGCACCGCATACCATTCGTAAAGCAAGTTCCCTTTGCCGCATCCGGAAACGACAGGTAAACAAAGTCAAGTAGTTGAACAACGTACACAGAATCACCAACGAACCTGCCAGAGCAAAAAGAAATACATGCTGCAACTTGATTTCACGTTGTATATTTGGATCTTCATAATGAATGCTTGTGAGCGGAGTAATCGTCAACTTTTCAATCACGTTATTATCTTTCATTATTTTATGGCTGTAAAGTTTCTTCTTAAAAGATTCAACATCCACAGCGGGAGCAAGTTTAATCAGTGTATGCACATCCGAGTAGCGCCACATCAACTTTGTGTCTGTAACAATTTGTCCGTTTATTGTGCCAAACTTGTACGGACACAGGAAATCAAACGGGTAATTGCTCTGTTTGGAGTATCCTGTGACGATAGCACAAATCGTACATTCACCGTCTAAATCAACAACTTTACCGATAGGGTTTTCATTTCCGAATAATTGACGTGCTTTATCCTGTGTGATAGCTACCTTGTTATTCTGTGGTATAAGGAAATCGCGGTTACCCATAACAATTTTAACATCAAACATACTGAAATAAGATGAATCAATCCGAAGATAATCAACCGTAGATTCAACGCCCTCAACATAAACTCTTGAGTACGACCAAGGCAAGTAAATCGCAACGGCATCGGTTATTTCCGGAAAAGTTTCTTCCAGATACTCGGCTAAAGGATACGGCGTTTTCCTTGAAGTTCCATTTGGAGTGAATTGGTAAGGCATGCTGACGCAATACATCCTATCGGCATTCTTGTGGAAACTGTCGTACGTCATCTCGTACCGTATCCAAAGCATCGCCAAAGCGAAGCAAGTAAACCCTACCGCCAAGCCTATCACGCTGATAAGCGTCTGGTTCTTGTACTTCCACAGATTGCGGAAAGCTACCGTCAAGTAATGTCTGAGCATAATGTTTGATATTAATAATGATTATAATGGCCACAAAGGTAGTAAAATTCTTCGTCATTGCGTGTCAATGTGAAACCTCTACGAGGTTTTGGTTGGTTGGGAAAATCTTTTTTCTATTGATATGAATGCCCTATGGGCATATTGCCTACAAGCAGTCTCTTGCGAGGGTGTCCAACCACATAAGCTTCAAGCAATAATACAACATGTTAATTCTGTAAATCGTGTTAATCCTGTAATAACTTTTTTAACTTCGATAATTTCCCCTGCTAATTATTCAGATATACCGAGACGCCGAGTTTTATCAGCATGGGGTTGAGGGGATAGTGGAGCATCGAGAAATACTCTGTGGGAGTGATCAGGAGCGAGCCGACGTTGTAGCCGGAGATGAAAAAGCGCGTTTGCTTGAGGCGGAAGTTGGCGTAAGCGTTGATGATGGGATAGTTGCCGATGGTTTTCTCGCTCTGGGTCTGAAACTGTTGGGTCGCAGGCTCGTAGTAGGGGGCATAGTAGGAAGTGAAGTAATGGGCGTCCACACCGAGCTGGATTTTAAGCACTTTGGCGTAGGTGAAATCAACATAAAGATTGGAATATGCACTGATTTGCGGCAGTGGAAGCACGGCCTTGTCGCTGCTCAACTGCCATGCTACCTCGTTCTGCCATCCGAAGTGGCGACTGATAAAATCCTGACGGGCGCGAACGGTAATGACCTGAAGGTTGCTTCCAAACTGCTCGGGAACGCCGGATGATCCGAAATAAACGAAGTTCTGTATGCTTTCGACGTCAACGGAGAGGTTCGTGCGCGTCTGTTCGAGGTCTATCTCGCCGCCTATCAGCATACGCTGCATGTTGTTGAGGTTCTTGTCCCACCAGAAGTAACGGGAGTGATTATGGCGCATATAGAAGGCCGGCACAAGGTTTTTGATATGGCCGCGGGCTTTGATGGAAGCAGTCTTGCCCAGCAATGGGAAAGCAGTTTTGAGTTCGCCTGCGACCGTGAACTCGCCCAGGTCGCTGCCTACCAGACATAACTCGCCGCGTGCGGTGTAAGTGAAAAGTTGACCGCGCTGTTTGGATAACTCAGCTCCTATGAAGGTCGAGAACTCGTCATAGACGGTCGTGCCGCGCACCGAATCGCCCGGCAGCGTGAAACGTCGCTTGTCGAAGGCAATAAAAGCCGTCAACCCCATCTTGACCCAGTCCTGAAAGCCTTCACGCAAGGAAAGAGCTATAGTATTCTTCATAGACCATGCTTCCGTGAAATCGTCGAGCACGGAGTCCGGCGAGCCGTAAATATCCGAATTGTAAGCCTTCACATAGTTGGAATCCATGTCGCGATACTTCGACAGGAAGCGTCTGGAAGCATCTTCGTACTCAAAGGTATGGATTATGCTCGAAACAGGTACGAATACGGCGTTATCGTCTTCTTCCGCAGCGCCGGCTGACGGGTCTGTATCTCCAAAGATATCGGGGGATGCGGGCGCAGTCTCAGATGTTCCCTGCGCTCCTTGAGCAGCGGCAGCAACGGCGGCGGCTTCTTCAGCCTCGGCTTCGGCCTTTTCCTTTTCAATCTGCTGTTTGGCTTCGCGGGTTTTGTCCGACTCTTCCTGTTCGGCGGCGGTCTTCTCCCTGTAAAAACCGAGATTATAACGGTGAGTGAGGAAGAGTTGCTTGCCTTTGAGACGATTCCAAGTGTTGGTGAAACGCACCGGATACGACTGTCGGTCGAGCGGGCGTTTATTATCCGTAAAATCGTCGGGATGGGTTATGTAACGGTCGTTGGTGAGGCCTCCGTTCTCGGTATTGAGATAGTTGTGATTGCGGAAATATGCGTTCAACTCGTAACGGTCGGCGACGTAACTGACGAAAGGTCGATAATGGAACTGCTGGTTGCTGTTTGAGGTATATTGCCCGCGAACATAAGTGTAATTAAACTCAATGCCGACGTTCAGTTCGCGCCCGAAATTGCTTGTCAATACGCCTTCCAACATCTCCTCGCGGTCTTTCTGTCCACCCGCCCTCATGTAGTCGAGCCGCGTGTAGGGTTCTTTGACGTCGTAGAAAAGGGCGTTGCTGCGGGTGATGATGTAATGTTTGTAGGAGTTGGCGAAGATGAAATCGTTGTCTTCACCGCGTTCGGCGAAGATACGGCTCTGCGCCGGCGAACCGGGGTTGCCGAGGTAGCCTACCGCCAGCCCCCTACCCTCCATTAACCTTGAGTTTGAGAAGTTGAGGCGCATCGTATCCATCGGAGCTATGTAGCGCTCGAAGTTGTCGGTGAGGCGATAGACGGTCAGGGGTTTGGAGGCTACTTGGGCGGTGTCCTGAAAGAGCAGGCTGTCGGGCAAATCGCTGGGCGCGACACTCAGTTTAGGCGTAATACCCCTTTTCGGGGGTTGCGCCGTCATTACCTGAGCCAAGCCCGAAAGCAACAGTACGACTATCAGAACAGCATACCTTTTCACGGCTATTATACTTTGCGGATTATTTCCATGCCCGTGCGGATGGCTTCTTCGTTAGCGGGAAGCGTTGAGTAGTGGCGTTCGGGAAGGGTCTTCTTCAGTCCTTTCATAACGCTTTCGATAGCAACCATCGGTACTATCTTGAGCAGCCCGCCGAGTACAATCATATTAAATGTCTTCGCCATGTTGAGCTTTGCGGCCGTATCCATGGCGTCAATCCGATATACTTGCAGGTCGGTGCGCGTCAGCGGTTTCTGGATGCCGTAGTTGTCGTAAATCAGTATCCCGCCGGACTTTACTTTGGATTCAAACTTGTCCATCGAAGGCTGATTCAGGATGATGGCGATGTCATATTCGTTGAGGATGGGCGAACTTATGCGCACATCGCTGAGTATGACCGTAACGTTAGCCGTACCGCCGCGCTGCTCAGGCCCATAAGACGGCATCCAGCTGACTTCCTTGCCATCCATCAATCCCGAATAAGCAAGGATTTTGCCCATCGAAAGGACGCCCTGTCCGCCGAAACCGGCAATTATTATTTCATGTTTCATCTGTGTTATATTAAATGTTCTTTAAGTCGCCAAGCGGATAAACGGGGAACATGTTCTCCTGCATCCATTTGTTGGCTTTTTCGGGTGATTGTTTCCAGCCGGAAGCGCAGGCCGAAACGAACTCAACGACCGACGTGCCTTTGCCTGCCATCGAGTTCTCGAACGCCAGCCGCAAGGCCTTCTTGGATTTCTTGACGGCGGGGACGGTCTCGACGCTCTGGCGCGTAACGTAACAAGTGCCTTCGAGTTGAGCCAGCAGGTCGGATATCTTCAGCGGATAGCCGTTGAGCGGCACTTCGCGTCCGTAAGGGCAGGTCGATGTAGGCATACCGAGCAGGGTCGTAGGCGCCATCTGTCCGCCGGTCATTCCGTAGATTGCGTTGTTGACAAAGACTATAACGATGTTCTCACCGCGATTGGCTGCATGTATAGTTTCGGCAGTGCCGATAGCGGCAAGGTCGCCATCGCCTTGATAGGTGAAGACCATCTTTGTTGGGTTAAGCCGTTTGACTGCGGTAGCGAGCGCCGGCGCACGACCATGTGCCGCTTCCTGCCAGTCAATATCGATATAGTTGTATGCAAAAACGGCGCACCCGACGGGGGATATGCCTATCGTCTGCTCTTCAGCGCCCATCTCCTCGATGACCTCAGCCAGGAGTTTGTGGATAGTGCTGTGACTGCAACCCGGACAGTAATGCATCGCAACGTCCCTGAGCAGCTTAGGCTTTTGATATACTATGTTTTCGGAGTTAATTATTTCCATATATATTTGAAGTTATTGTTTTGAAGTTATGTAGGGGCTGGGCTTGCCCCTGCCCAATTGTTATTCTTGCCTCTGCCATGATTAGATTGCTTCGTTCCTCGCAATGACGATACCGTAGCCCCGTCATTGCGAGGTACGAAGCAATCTCGTAACTGTTAGATTGCGTCGTCGTTACTCTTTGCTTTGACGGCAATAGTTCGCTATGACGGGGATATTTGTCCTTGACGGCGATATCTTTCATAGAAATCTCATTATATATTGAACAATTCTAAGCACTACAGCTACTCCGCCGAGCAGAAGATACAGCGGGAAGCTGCTTACTGCGAAATAACTGATTATCGCGCCAACGGCTAATATCATAAAGAAGATAGTAAGCAGTTCGTCTATTGGTGAGTCTCGTCTCATATCAAAATCTCCTTAGTGGCAATCACCGCGTTTACAATCTCGTCAGAAGCAATCAGTTTCTCTTTTACCGCGTTCACAATCTCATTTGGAGTGAATACTATGCCGCCAAGCCGACCGAAATGCTCTACCTGCACTCTGCCGTTGACTGCCAACCGAACGTCTTCGACCATCTGACCAGCATTCAGCTCTACCGACAGCATTCCACGCACTTTCTCGGCATACTCCTTAATAGCTTTCGTCGGAAAAGGCCAAAGCGTTACAGGACGAAACAGTCCGAGCTTCAAACCTTCGCTGCGAGCCGTCTCTATCGCCGTCTGACAGATACGAGCCGACGAGCCGAAAGCTATCAGCAGATAATCCGCATCATCGCACATATATTCCTCGTATCGAACCTCGGTTTCTTCTATCTGCCTGTATTTAGCCTGAAAACGCAAGTTCTTCTTCTCCATGATTTCGGGGTCAAGTTCGAGCGACGTTATCACATTACGTTCGCGGTCGGCTTTCTTGCCGCGCGAAGCCCAGGGTGATTCCATCTCTATCTCCTCGTCGGTTTTACGCGGACGAAACGGAGGCAGTACTACCTTCTCCATCAATTGTCCAATCATGCCGTCAGCCAGAATCATCGCCGGATTAAGATACTTGAACGCCAGATCGAAGCCCAAAGCTACGAAATCGGCCATCTCCTGCACCGACGAAGGCGCAAGAGTTATCAGCCTGTAGTCGCCATGTCCGCCACCCTTGACGGTCTGGAAATAATCGGCCTGACTTGGCTGAATAGTACCCAGACCCGGCCCTCCTCTCATCACGTTGACAAGCAGACAGGGCAAGTCTGCGCCCGCAATATAGGATATACCTTCGAGTTTGAGGCTGATACCGGGGCTTGACGACGATGTCATCACCCTTTTGCCTGTGCCCGCGCCACCATAGACCATGTTGATGGCGGCTATTTCGCTCTCGGCTTGCAGCACTACCATGCCGGTCGTCTCCCAAGGCTTCTCGGCTTCGAGCGTCTCGAGTATCTCCGACTGCGGCGTTATCGGGTAACCGAAATAACCGTCCGTACCGTAACGGATTGCTGCATGAGCAATGGCCTCGTTCCCTTTCATTAATTTTACTTCTTCCATGTCTTAATTCTCAATTTTCTTTTTATAAACAGTCAGACAGCCGTCGGGACACACCCAACCGCAACTTGCACATCCGATACATGCGTCGGGATTCTTCATATACATATAATGATAACCCTTCGTGTTGACTTCTCTCGGATGAAGTTCAAGTACATCGGCAGGACATGCTACCGCGCACAAATTGCAGCCTTTACAACGTTCGGCGTCCACTACAACCGCTCCTTTTATCTTTGCCATAAATCAATATTTTTCGTTTTCGAAGGCGCAAAGGTACAAAAATATTTTGTTCTCAGTTGGTGTTTGTTGAAAATATTGCTTATCTTTGCGGCGATTTTGTGGCAGAGTTTCGTAT
The DNA here is from genome assembly GCA_031290635.1 of Tannerella sp. Classification (GTDB taxonomy): domain Bacteria; phylum Bacteroidota; class Bacteroidia; order Bacteroidales; family Tannerellaceae; genus Tannerella. Next base: position 16,053 of record JAITNE010000068.1, read on the forward strand.
GGACTTCGGCTTTGTTGTCAAAATTGGATTTAGAGAATTTAGCGATAGAAGTCCTTAGAGTTTAATTTAAATTGTTAAAATTATGGCAGTAGGCTATGTTTTAGTGGAGCGCGGTAATCCGGGTAATCTCGAAGCGCCAAAGAAATTTTATGCTCAAGCAAAGAGCAAGGGAGTATTAAGTCTTCGCAAGGTGAGTAAAGAAATCGCTGAAGGCTCGACCACGGTTAGCGATACCGATGTGTTGGCAGTGTTGAACGACCTGACAAAGGTATTGCGCCGCCATCTGGAGAACGGCGAAATAATCCATTTAGGTGATTTCGGCACTTTCCAGATCTCGCTTACAAGCGACGGGTCGGAAACAGCGGACAAGTTTAATCAATCATTAATCAAGAACCCCAAGGTGGCATTCCGTCCGGGTATTGATTTGAAAGATATGCTTGCGACTCTGAAGTACGAAAAGGCGAAGTAAAAAGATCTCCGATCGATTAAAAAAAGATCTCCGATCGATTTTAAAACGATTACCGATCGATTGAAGCATCGATTACCGATCGATTGATGGGGCGATTACCGATCGATTTGCAGGACGATAACTATCGTTTTGGGAATCGATCGGTATTGTTTTTAGAAAAAGCAGACAAGGGAATGATTATGAACATCTCAATCCTGTAATATAAATACAAACTTATGTATAAAAATATCTTCGGAAGGGAGCGTCGGATGAAAGGGCGCGTTTGCATATCCGGCTTGGCGCTGACTTGTCTGTTGGTGATGTTGCCCGCTGCATCGCAGGGACAGGAAAACCGACGGTGGGCTTTGCGTTATGGCGCAGACTTCTTTGACAAACCCATACTGACACACAATCCCACAAAGGTGTCGACCGGCGACGGCAGCTCGGCTTTTGCCGTGATGGGCGAATACTTTCTGCCGAACAAATGGAGTCTGCAAGCCGGTTATTTTTCCACGAAAGTCAGCTACGGCGACGCCACTCGCCATATTGAAGGCGCACGCATGGGAGCGAGGAGATATCTTCTGCATCCCGACTTCTTCGTTCAGCCCTACTTGTCGGCGGCGGGCGAATTTAATTGGGGACAAGGTGCGGTACGCCACACCTCCGGCGCTACATGGGAAAGCCGTCAAGCAAACAGCTATACCGTCAAGCAAAACACCGTCAACCCGCGGCTGTCCGTCGTGTCCGGAGTCGGGGTAGAGATGTACCTGTTTTCGTCAGTCGCGATTTTCGCCGAGTACAACATAAGCATGGGAATCGCCTCCCGCACCACCGTAGAGAGGTCGTGGGAGAACGGAACATCCTGCCTAATACGCGACAAAGGCATGTTTCATTCCCTAAGCATGGGCGCAAAGTTGACGTTCCCGTTTACGTTCACCTCCGACGACGGAAAGAATTTGTTGTCTTTCGTCTCCGAGTTGATAGATAGCCTGCTCTACAATTAAAATATTGCTTACCTTTGCGGCCGTTAGCCGCGTATTACGAACTTCAGTTGAAGGAGGGAGACATGTTGAACGACAATGATGACCCGCATCTTGTTTTGATAAACGAATCGGCAGCAAAAGCTTTTGGTTGGAATAAGCCGGTCGG
>JAITNE010000164.1 GCA_031290635.1 Tannerella sp.
GAAAAGTCTCCTTCAGATATTTAGCTAAAGGAAAAGGCGTTTTCCTTGAAGTTCCACTTGTAGAGAAATCGTCCGGTTTGTAAACGCAATACATCCGGTCGGCGTTCTTGTGGAAGCTGTCGTACGTCATCTCATAACGTATCCAAAGCATAGCCATGGCGAAGCAGGTGAACCCCACCGCCAAGCCTGTAACGCTGATAAGCGTCTGGTTTTTGTACTTCCACAAGTTGCGGAAAGCTACTGTCAAGTAATGTCTGATCACGATGTTTATATTTTAATTATATTCATTTGATGCGACAAAGGTAAGCATTATTTTATAAATATGGAAATAAGATTGTGTCTGTCCGCAATGCTGACGGTCGGAAAAGTGGTAGAATTGTGTCCGTCGGCAAGAGTCCATATAAAAAAATTAAACAAAGGGATATGATGTTACATCTTTCCCTTATATCCCCACAGGGGATTAAAGGCACAAGCGTTCTGCGAAAATTTGAAAACCTGCCGAAAATGCTTTCGCGCGTTAACGAAACCTCGCCGCAAGTTGCGACGGACTTTCGCGCGTTAACGAAACCTCGCCGCAAGTTGCGGCGAACTTTCGCGCGTTAACGAAACCTTGCCGCAAGTTGCGGCGAACTTTCGCGCGTTAACGAAACTGACGGGGATGTTGTAATTGGAATTATCTGCGTAAATCAATTAAATCTGCGTCATCTGCGTGCCATTCGTCAGAGATAACTTCAATATATCTTCCCGACTTCATCCCAAAAACTGATTATTTGTAAAAAAACCACTACATTTGCATCGAATTTATTAAGGATTATAATGAAAAGAGTTATTGAACATATCAACGAAAGCAAGCATACGGCATTCTCCTTTGAGGTGCTGCCGCCGCTTAAAGGTAATAATATCGGCAGAATCCATGCTATCATAGATAAACTGCTGGACTTCGACCCGAAGTATATCAACATTACCTCGCATCACAGCGAATGGGTTGACCGCGTTGAGGACGGCGGACTTATCCGGCGGGTCAATATCCGGCGACGACCCGGCTCGGTAGCGATTGCGTCGGCTATTCAGAGCCGTTACGGAATTACCGCCGTGCCACATATTATATGTAAGGGCTTCACTAAGGATGAAACCGAATACGCACTTATCGACCTTAATTTTCTTGGGATACATGACCTGCTGCTACTGCGTGGCGACGACAAAAACTCTCCCTCCGACCCCTCGCCTTATCATTCCCATGCTACCGACTTGCAACAGCAGGTCAACAGCTTTAATCATGGTCTGGCGCTCGACGGAACGGCGTTTGAAGGTATCGACACTCCATTCTCCTACGGCATGGCTTGCTATCCCGAGAAGCACGAAGAAGCGCCTAACATGGAGTCGGATATTTTCTATGCCAGGGAAAAAGTGCGTCAGGGCGCGGATTATTTAGTAACGCAGATGTTTTTCGACAACGCGCGGTACTATGAATTTGTCAGCCGGATGCGTGCCGAAGGAGTTGAAGCGCCGATTATTCCGGGAGTGAAACCGATAGTGCTGCTAAATCAGCTGACCGTCCTGCCGAAGATATTTCGCTCGGAGATACCGGAAGCGCTGGCGGCGGAACTGCGCAAGTGCAAGACCGATGACGACGCTAAGGAAGTGGGCGTGGAATGGTGCATCGAGCAGTGTCGCGACCTGATAGCGCACGGCGTGCCGAGCCTGCACTTCTATACCCTGATGGCGACCGAGAGTGTAAGACGAATAGCTAAAACAATATACTAAAGCCGATGTTTTTTAAAGACGTAATAGGACAGGACAGCGCGAAGCAGTATCTGACGGATGCAGCTCGACGTGGACACGTGCCGCATGCTCAGATGTTTTGCGGTGAAGATGGAGCAGGTACTTTCCAGCTGGCGATGGCTTACGCGCGCTATCTGAACTGTACCGCTCGCACGGATACGGACTCCTGCGGACGGTGTCCGTCCTGCATCAAGTACAACGAGCTGGCTCATCCGGATCTGCATTTTGTGTTCCCCATGATAGCCGACAAGAAGAAGAAACGCGAAGTCTGCGACGACGTCATCGCCGATTGGCGTTCCTTCCTGACGAAGCAAACCCGCGAGAACGCTTACTTCGACATAAATACCTGGCTTGGTTTCCTCGAAGCCGACAACAAGCAGGCGCTGATATATTCAGCCGAGAGCGAAAGGATTATCCACAAGATGAACCTTCGGATATATGAAGCCGCTTACCGCGTACTCTTTATCTGGATGCCGGAGAGGATGCACCCAACCTGCGCTAACAAGCTGCTGAAGATAATCGAAGAACCCGCCGCCAACACCGCTATCATCATGGTTACCGCTCATCACGACATGGTGCTCGGAACGATAGTATCGCGCTCGCAGCCGTTTACTGTGCGCCGGATAGAGACGGATGTTATCGTCAACCGGCTAATCGGAGTTTATGATGTAGATATGTATAATGCGCGGCGCATAGCTCATCTGTCGCAGGGCAACTATCTTAAAGCCGTCGAGTTGCTGACGGTCGAGAACGATGACGCATTCTATCTCGACTGTTTCAAGCAGGTGATGCGCAACGGCTGGTCGAAGGACATCACGGCCATGAAGGCTTTTGCCGATGGAATGGCCGGCTTGACCCGCGAAAGGCAGAAGAGTTTCCTGTCCTACAGTCAGCGCCTTGTTCGTGAGAACTTCGTACTGTGCCTCGCCGAGCCTGAGCTTAACTATCTGAACGGCGCGGAATCGGCATTCTCCAATAACTTCGCTCCTTACATCAACGAGCGCAATATTGTAGATATAATGAACGAGCTGTCGTTGGCGGAAGATCACGTCGGTCGGAATGTGAACTCAAAGATGGTATTCTTCGACCTGTCGATGCGCATGACAACATTAGTAAGAGGAAGAAATTAAAACAATATATATTTATGAAACGATTAATTATTACTATGGTTACTATTACCGGTTTGATGTCCGCAATGGTCGGATGCAACACACAGAATGAGAAGTTGAACTATCCCCTTGCCGCACGGCAGGAAGTCGGGGATGATTATTTCGGCACGAGCGTAGCCGATCCCTATCGATGGCTTGAAGACGATACCACCGTCGAGGTTGCCGCCTGGGTCGAAGCCGAAAACAAGGTTACGCAGGCCTACCTTGCCCGTATCCCTTTCCGCGAAGCCTTGAAGCAGCGCCTCACCGAGCTGTACGATTATGAGAAGATAGGCGTGCCATTCAAGAACAAGAAGAGCGGCATGTATTACTTCCACAAGAACAACGGCTTGCAGAACCAGAGCGTGCTCTACGAGAAGGCGACGCTCGACGGCGAAGCCACCGTCCTGCTCGACCCTAACACTCTTTCGGAGGATGGCACGGTCGCGCTTGCGGGCATCTCCATCTCCAATGACGGCAAGTATCTTGCTTACACTATCTCGCGCAGCGGAAGCGACTGGCACGAAATCTACGTCATGGAGCTTGCCACGCATCAACTGACAACCGACCATATTGAATGGGCGAAGTTCTCGGGCGCCGACTGGCATGGCGACGGCTTCTACTACAGCGCCTACGATGCACCGACCGCCGGCAAGGAGTTCTCGGACGTAAACGAGAACCACAAGATTTATTATCACCGTCTGGGTGATGCTCAAAGCGCCGATGAACTCGTCTATGAGAATCGCAAGTATCCTAAACGCTTCTATAGCGCGTGGGTTGATGAAGACGAGAAGACGTTCTTCGTTTCCGAATCGGGCGAAGGTCTGGGCAACGATCTTTACATGAAAGATTTGCGCCGTAAGAATGCTCCCGTAGTACAGCTCACCGATAATTTCGACTACGAATATAATCCCGTTGAAGTTATCGGAGATGAGATTTACTTCTATACTAACTACAAGGCTCCGAAATATCGTCTGATGAAGGCTGCAATCGACCGTCCGGCTCTGGACGACTGGACCGACGTAGTAGCCGAAGCCGAGGACGTGCTCGACGGCGTATCCTTTATCGGCGGTAAAATCGTCCTTACATATACTAAAGACGCCTCGACGCACGCTTTCATCCACACGCTCGACGGTCGTCGCGAACATGAAGTAGCGTTGCCGAACTTCGGTTCGGTTGGATTTAGCGGTGATAAGGACGTCAAGGAAACCTTCTACGTCTTCACCTCCTTCACCTTCCCAAGCACGGTTTACAAGTACGACCTCGACCTTAACAAGTCGGAGAAGTATCTTTCGCCCGACGTGAAGTTTAATTCCGATGAATATCTTACCGAGCAGGTCTTCTATCCGAGCAGGGACGGTACGAAGATACCGATGTTTATTACCTATCGCAAAGGACTCAAGCTCGACGGCTCTAATCCGGTCTATCTCTACGGATATGGCGGGTTTAATATCAGCCTCACGCCTTCGTTCACGACCTTCCGCATACCGTTCATCGAGAATGGCGGCATCTATGCTCAAGCTAACCTGCGCGGTGGCGGCGAGTACGGCGAGGAATGGCATCTGGCGGGCGCAAAGCT
>JAITNE010000196.1 GCA_031290635.1 Tannerella sp.
CCGGCACAGCTCCATCATATTGCATATTGAAGTTTTGAGGCACGAAACCGTTTATATTCAGTGGAATATCCGGTAGCAGCGTGCGTGGCAGTATCACTCCTTCGTTCAAGGCGGCATAATAGAGGAAAGGCTTGAGGATGCTGCCTGTACTGCGAGGAGCATGTATGACGTCAACCTGTTCGGATGATGAGCGGTTTGTGGCAGTTGGCGAGACATTACCGCAGTAAGCAATCACTTCGTTTGTCGGTACGTCGATAATGATAGCCGCGAGATTGCGTATATCGCTGCGCACAAACTCCGAATGCCATCTATCGAGCATCATTTCGACCTGCATCTGCAGGTTTTTATCTACCGTCGAAACCACGTGTTGACCTTCGCTTTTTTTGTAGTAATATGTAACCAGATGAGAGGCAGTTTGCGGCAAGGGCAGAGGTTCGGCAGGCAGCGCCTCGCTCAGAGCCAAGTCATAATCAGTATCCGAAATAACCTTGGTAGCAAGCAGGTATCTAAGTAGTCGGTCGCGCTTCAGTCGCAAAGCCTCGCGGTTTTTTGAGACGTGAATCATTGCCGGCGCATTTGGCAGAACGGCCATAGTAGCTGCTTCGGCCCAGGAGAGATTGTTGGCAGAGTGCCCAAAATAACGCCATGCGGCGGCGTCAAGACCTACTACATTGCCGCCAAAAGGAGCATGTGAAGCGTATATTGCAAGCAGTTGCGCTTTAGTGTAATGACATTCGAGGCGAGTAGCCAGCACACTTTCGATAAGTTTCTCCCATAGCGTGCGTTTTTTGCCGCGCGAAAGGCGTACAATCTGCATGGTTAGTGTACTGCCGCCGCTGATTATGCGTCCCGCCTTGATGTTCTGCATTATAGCTCGCGCGATAGCTAAAGGATTGACCCCAAAATGATGATAGAAATGACGATCTTCGAAGGCGATAATGCAGCTTCCAAACTTGTCAGGAACACTGTCGCATGGAGGGAAACGCCACTGTCCGTCGGCCGCTATGCGTGCGCCGAGCAACTCGCCGTGCCGGTCAGCTACAACCGTAGAATAAGGCAAGTCAAACAGCTCATCCGGCAAGCATAGCAAATATAAGATAAGCAGCAGCGCTACCGCATAACGAATAAACCTCATATCATAAGAACAGGCAGGGCGATTTATAATTTAACCTTGACTTTCTTTGCTGTAGTGCGGGCGCGGGCGGATGCGTCGTACATCGCTTCGCAAAGGATAGCCGGCAGGACGAAGTCGCCTATGTATGAGGCTTGCAGACGTATCTTTATTTCCTTGGTTACGCCTTGAGAGAGGTCGAAGTATGTCAGCACGCGGTCATCGCGAATATCCTGATTATCAAAGATTTTGAGGGGAATATTTTTGTCTGCATCCTCCTCTTTCGATGAAGATAAGACTAAACGCTCGTTGAATATTTCCCATCCGGAGGGGATGATGCAGGTCAGTGCAACGTCGGAATAATACTGCGTGCCGCTGATGTTGGATACATTTATAACTGCATAGAAGTCAGTGCCTTGTAAGAGATTTGTCTCATCAATTTCAGCGCCATCCATATCCGTATAAGTAACATTGAGTTTGATGTTTTCGGATACGGCGGGCAGGGTATCAACCATCGGACGAGTTTTGGTTGAGAGGCTGTAATAAAGCGTACCATCGCCGATGTTTTCGACCTTCACCCGACCCGACAGCGGTTTGGTCGGCAGTTGCTTCTGGAAGACAGCCTTGCGCGTATCGACTTTATCCTGTTTTTGTCCGTTTATAAACCATTCAAAATCAAGGCGTCCCGACATCTTGGAGGCTAATTGTCCCATAGCGACCATAGAGTAAGCAGTCGTTTGAGTAGTGAAATATCGCTCTGAAGAGAGGTTTTTCGACACTTTCTGAGCCTGCTTAAATGCTTCTTCCATCTTGTTCAACAATACAAGAACTTCGAGAATCATGGCTTCATCGCGATATGAAGAGCCATAAGAAGAATTATTCGTAGAATATGGTACAACGGTAGTAGAAGCATTGAATATAAGTTCGTTAGCTGCATCCTGCTTGCCGCTCAGAGCGTAGGCGGCAGCCAGCCTCCAGCGTGCTTGCTGCGACAAGTCTTTAAGCTCTTTCAGCCGGTTCATCGCTCCCATATCCGGCGACCCCGCTAAGGCCAGAGAATACAGTCGGTAAGCCTGCAGAACGTCATTTTGGCTATATGAATAGCGACGTATCACAGCGTTGTAATTCCAATTCTGGGCTACATTACGCTGATATCCAATCCATTTATTGATTACATTACTGCTGACGTTGTAGCCCCGTTCTTTGGCGAGGACGAGGAAAGCGCCTGCATAAGACGATATCCAGTCGTTGACGTAGCCATCGCCCGCCCAGTAAGCGAAACCGCCGTTAGGTAGCTGTCGTCCGTAGAGGCTATTGATGGCTTCTGTGATATTTGTCTTGACGCGCTGCTCTTCGACAGGGTCAAGGTCCTTAAACTCAGATAGATATAGTAGGGGAAGAGCGCGTGAAGTCAACTGCTCCGAGCAAAAATGGTTATAGTCGTAGAGGAAATCGAAACGTCGGCTTATATCAACCGCTGGGATGCGCGAGACCTCCGTTTTGACCCAGTTGCCTTCATAATCGGCGTCTAAAACGTAGTCGAACTCAGCCGATTGCCCTTTCTCAATCAGTTTGCTCACAAAAGTCAGCGAGGGTGGATTAGGATTGCGGACGTCGATCTCTACAGTCTCTTTCGAGGTCTGACCGCCGCCTGTAGCCGTTATTATTACCTTTTCGACGCCTGTGGCTTCTCCCGTTTTCATGGGGAAATAGATGACCTTGTCGCCGGGTGTAGTGAATGTAAC
>JAITNE010000027.1 GCA_031290635.1 Tannerella sp.
CAAAGCCATCGCTTCAACTACCTGCGTATTAAACAGTGAAACACAGCTATTTAGCGCTATACCTGCAAGCAATGAACAATGGCGCTATGACGACAAAGGACGACCTGCAGAATATCTCAAACGCACTGAATCTGTCGGCACAAACATACTCGAAGATAACAAACCCCTCAAAGCCAAAGAGATACGGGATACATGTGATAACAAGCGCCTCGAATCCAAAGACATACAGGATTCGGAATATTTCAATGTCCGCATACTCTATTCCTACTCAGAAACAGGTGATATACAGGAAGAAACATACTTCAAACGAGTCAATAATTCATGGCAAGAAGAGGGTCAATACACATACTCATTCATCAACAGCCATCAGCAAATAGCCAATTCCTATTACTATTCCGTTGGTCAATGGAAGCAAGACGGCAAGACCATCAACGACTACAACAGCGATGGAGACCTGATGCGCACAGAGTTTTACGGTCGTTTTTCGGCTATAAATCCGCAAGCCTACTGCGTTTATCTTTATGCTTCGGAAGATGCCAATCTTGCCAAGTCGTATGTTGATGATAATTACGGACTTACAGACCAGAAAGAAGCCGGCTTTGCATCATTAAAAGTCTATCCGAATCCAGCCTCAGACTTCGTCAACATCACCATACATAAAAACCTCACAGGCAAGACTTTAAGCCTCTATGATTCATCGGGTAAACAAGTAGAAACATTCAACATCGCAGGCACTACAAGCCGTCTCGACCTGTCAAAACTGCCTGATGGAGTGTATTTTATGAAAGCAGGTGAGACAAGCCGTAAAATCATCATCAAAAAATAAATACATAACTTCATAAGCAGTAAGATCTTAATCACAAAAAAAAGAGTTCACTGCATAAGCAACAAACTCTTAATTAAAAAACAAATATCGGCGGCGCTAATTCGTGATAATAGCCTTATAGATAGCGTCCTGGATGCGTGTACGGATGTTGAGAGTGTGCAACTTGGTATTAGTGCGCGACGGATAGGTTCGATTGCTGAGGAAGATGTAAATCAGGTCGTTAGAAGGGTCTATCCAGAAGCATGTGCCCGTGAAACCGGTGTGCCCATAAACTTCGACAGGCGCGAGAGAACCGCAGGGCGAACTCGAAGGCTTTGAAATATCGGGCTTGTCGAATCCCAGACCTCGCCGATTACTACTGCATTTGCTCCGGGTGAATAGGCGGCAAGTCTTAGCCGATATTATGCGCTCTCCGCCATAAATCCCATCGTTGAGATAGAGTTGGCAGACCTTCGCCAAATCGTCCGCCGTCGAAAAAAGACCTGCGTTGCCCGAAACTCCGCCCTGGAACGCCGCCGCTTCATCATGTACGTGCCCTCGCAGAATTTGACGACGTATAAAACGCTCATTTTCAGTCGGTGCAATCCTGTCGGCATCCATCTTAAGAAGTGGATTGTAGGTCATCGACGCAGCTCCGAGCAAGCTAAATACCTCATCGTCAAGCATTTTGTCCATAGCCTTGCCGCCGAGCCGCTCAACCATCAATTTAAGCAAAATAAAATTGACGCAACTGTATGTGTACTTGCCACTTACGCCCATGCGGGCATTGATAACGCCATTGATAACGCTGTCCAGCGGGAAGGCGTCGCAGAGGAAGAAGTCTTTGCCGGCCTCGACAGTGAAACCACTCTTGCGGACGGCGGAAACGACGTCGCTATTGAAACCGAAAGTATTGCTCACATACGTGCGTGCATCGTAGCGAACGGGATGCCGGGCGTCACGACGATTGCTGTAGAGCGAACCGGTGAAAGTCGTGCGATCGACGGCCTGTTCGTAGAAGTTTATGACCGGAGGAAGGCCGGATTGATGATACAACATGTCGCTAATCAAAATATCCCGTTTGTCGGATTGTTGGAGTTCCTTCAGATGATCCGAGAGCTTGTCGTTGAGGTCGTAAGCTCCTGAGTCATAAGCTTTCATAAGGGCTAATAATGTGCCGGTGGCCTTGGAAACCGACGCCAGATCGTAAACAGTTTGCGTTGTTACACGCTCATTTTTTGTGGCAAAATCGAAAAACCCGAAAGATTTGTTGTACACAATCATTCCGGCTTTTGCAACTAATACGCGACAGCCCGGAAATGCCTCACGCTTAAGGGCTTCAGCTACTATTGTATCGATAGCCAAAAGACGGCCGGCGCTAAGTCCGACTTCTTCGGGAACATGATATCCCAAGCGGGTTTTAGGGGTTCGGACGCCCGCTCCGGCCTTAAACATGCCGGGAATGCTGACCGGCAAATGGCCTTCAACGGCTATGCCTCCGAAAATGGCCTGTGCCGCGAAGTAACAGGCTAAGCGCGTGTCTTCGTAAGCCATGACAATTGCCTGCGCGTCGGAGGAGGATGTCTTAAATTCGGTTAATTTGTATGGGACGGTAAAAAAAACGCTAATCAAATCCTTGTCTTTGGCGAGTGTGCGAAATTGTACGCTTTCCGACATATTTGCGTCGTGTACACTGCTAATTATCAGGTCGTAAGAACTCAATTCTTCATATAATTTTTTATATGACACAGCATCTGCCTTCGATGAAATCGTGAAACAATCAATGGCGTCATATCTTTGTAATACTTCATGGAAAGTGTTAATTTTAACTGCGCCGAAAGCTATTGCGGCAATCTTTCTTTTTCCCAGACGCCGGAGCGGAAGGATTTCGTTGTTCTTAAGTATAGTGATGGCAAGCGCGTTAAGCCTTGAGTTAATGTGCTCAGCCTGAGAGGTATTGAGCTTACTCTTCAACGATGTTGTAGAGATTTTTGCGACGTCAGCCAAACCGGTCATATATTTATAACTGAGAATTTTGCGACAACTGCGCTCTATCTGACTCATCTTCAGCTTCTTTAGCTTGACGGCTTGCTTGACGGCTGCTATCTCCCTTAACGGATCATCCGGCCCTACAAGTACGTCATTTCCCGCTTGTAAAGCCAACACGCAGATACTTTCGTCTTTTCCGACCGCAGCTCCTTTCATCTGCAAACCATCTGTGAAAATCAAGCCCCTGAACCCCAAACGGTCGCATAACAACTCGCTTACGACCTCGCGCGAAAGCGAAGCCGGCCGTCCGGACGTCCCTAACGCAGGCACGTTGAGATGAGCAATCATAATACCTGATAATCCGCTGTTTATGTACTTTTTGAAGGGATAAAGTTCGACCTCGTTCAACCGCTTTTCATCCTGGGCAATCGTGGGCAAGGCATGATGTGAATCAACATTCGTATCGCCATGACCGGGGAAATGCTTGGCGCACGATATCACGCCCGCCCGCTCCAAACCACGCGAGTAAGCAAGCGCCTTACGTGTAACCTCATCGCGGTCTTCACCGAAAGAACGTATTCCAATAACCGGATTAGCCGCGTTAATATTGACGTCCATGACCGGCGCAAAATTAATCTGAATGCCCATCTCACGACACTGTCGACCTACTTCTTCACCATATCGCTCAATATCTTCGAC
>JAITNE010000034.1 GCA_031290635.1 Tannerella sp.
ATACTGTCGCAGACGCCTTCGATTCGGGTGGATGCTGAGGGCGAAGTCAGTTTTAGGGGAAGTACGGGTTTCAAGGTTTATATCGACGGCAAGCCCGGTACGCTGGACGGTACGGCGGCATTGGAGCAGATTCCCGCCGGACAGATTGAGAACATCGAGATTCTGACTACTCCTTCAGCCCGAAATGACGCTGACGGAGTTGCGGGTATTATCAACATAAATACAAAAAAATCCAACATCGAAGGATGGAGCGGGATGGTAAACGTGATGGGAAGCTCGGTTATGTCGCGCAATATTGACTTCCTGCTGGCTCTGAAGAAGCCCGATTTCCGCTGGCAACTGTCCGGCGAGGCTTCGCGACGTTACGTTAAGAGCGATTTCGACCAGCTCAAAACCGTTACTACTCCCGAAATGACCACCATCGACCATTCTACAGGCGACCGCACCCGACATACGTCGGTTTATTACCTGCGCTCGCAGTTCGACTGGCTGCGCGACAATACTACCTGGATGGCCGCTTTCACCGGTGGTCATCGCGACCGTTGGCGTGGCGGCGAGCTGCACTACGAGGATTCTTACAGGACGACCGCCGGCGTGGATTCGACCGGCTCGTTCGACGGCAAGGATTTTGTTCATCTGTATGAATATAATCTCAGGGTTGACGCCGGTGTAGAGCACAATTTTGCAGGACGCAAGGGGCATAAGCTGACGGCTGCGCTGTATGCGCTTTATGAGGGTGATGCGATGGAGAATTTTCAGACCGACTTGTGGGACATGAGTGGCAAGCAGGTGGACGGACATCGGGCGTGGGAGTATGAATATCGCTTTGAGGCGCAAGTAAACGCCGATTACGTCTATCCGATGAACAATGAAACGGGCAAGTTTGAGGCCGGCTACCAGCTTTTTACTTATACCGAAGACGGCGACTATAAAATCGACATGTATAACAAGGAAGAATCCCGCTTTGAACGCCGCGACGAACTGTATAACAAATATGCTTTTCATCGCTACATCCACGCCCTGTACGCCATGTTTTCGGATACATACGGTAGTTTCTCGTATCAGGCAGGTTTGCGGGGGGAGTACAACTTCCGTCAGCTCGAAAACAACCTCGAATGGGCGGCGTTCGACCGGCATATCATCGATCTCTTCCCTTCGCTGCATCTTGCGTATGCGCTCAACGAGAGTTCGCAGCTGCGAGCCGCCTATACCCGCCGTATCACTCAGCCGGAGCTGTTTTATGTCGAGCCTTATGTGGTTTATGTCGATTACAATACCGCCCAGCAGGGAAATCCGTATATTCAACCTGAATATACCAACTCGGTGGAGGTCGGTTACAATCTGAGCGTCGGCAACAATACTTTCTCGACCGCGCTTTTTCACCGTGCCCGTCGCGACAAGATAGAGCGCGTCCGCGTCCCCTTCCACACGAGTGTTACCAAGGATTCGATGGCTAACGTCGGCAACGACTATTCTACCGGCATTGAGATGGCGACCTCCCTCCAGCTGCATCGCATCTGGTATCTCGACGCCAACGCCAGCGTCTATCATTATCGTATCAAAAATATTTTTAAGGTTGATGACGATGAGAAAAGCATTAACTATCAGCTGGCAATCAATAACAATATCGACCTCTCGAAGACTTCCCGCCTTCGGTTTGAGGCTTATTATGTAGGACCGATGGTCAGCACGCAGGGTCGCGTCAACGGTTACTATTATTGCAATCTGGCAGTGCGTCAACAGCTACTCAACCGTAGATTGACGGCCGGTCTGAACGTGCAGGACATATTTTCGACCGCCGAGTACATCAACAACCGCAAAGGCGCCGGCTTGGAATCATTAAGCAAAATCTATCCCCGCACGCCCCTGCTGACCCTGACCCTATCCTACACCTTCAACAATTTCAGCCGCAAACAGAAAACCGAGAAAGATGATATGTTCGAGGGAACAAACCGGTAGAAGTTAGAAATTAGGAATTAGAAGTTAGAAATACCGGAAGCACAGTCTGTACAAATCAACCTGAAATTTGAACTCTTCATCCCCGGAGATCAGCTCTTCGTTCCTTGTAACGGAATCTTCGTTCCAAGGAACGGAATCTTCATTCATAGAAATAAAATCTTGATTAATGAGGATAAAATCTTCATTCTTAGGAATACGTCATTCATAAGCAGAAATCATAGTTAATAAGATTGATTCGCAATAACGAATGCTTCTTAACTTCTAATTTCTAACTTCTAATTTATTAATTTCTAACTTCTAATTTCTAATTTCTAATTTATTCTCTATTTCTTCGAGCAGGTCGGAGGTCTCTTCCAGACCGGCGGAGAAGCGGATAAGAGTGTCGTCGATGCCTACAAGACGTTTGAGATCCGGAGGAAACGTGGCATAGATTGTTGATTCTGGGTGAATGACAAGCGTTTTGTTGTCGAAGAGGTTCGTAGCGCGACGGATGATTTGCAGGCCGTCCATAAAACGGAAGCAGTCTGCTTTGCTATTCAGGTTGATGGTGAACATCGCGCCCGGATTGCCGTGAAACAGCTGCTTTGAGATAGCGTAGTACGGCGAGTCAGGCAGTCCGGGGTAGCCGACTTTCTTTATTGCAGGATGCTTTGACAGCGAGTGGGCGAGGGTAGAAGCTGTCGCCGACATCCGTTCGTAGCGCAGTTCGAGCGATTCCATGCCGAGCGATTGCATCCAGGCGACGTCAGGCGACATGTATGCGCCGATGTTGCGGGCTATCTCGGAGCGCAGTTTGAAGAAGAAGCGCGACATGCCCTTGGGTTTGGGCAGGGAGGATAGTTTGCGGTTGGTTTTCCAGTCGTGTACGCCGTAATCGACGATAGCGCCTCCGATGCTCGTAGCTCCACCGGATACGTATTTTGTGGTCGATACTACTTCAATATCTACGCCGGATTTCTCACGGTCGTATCCACCCCAGGGGATAACCGTAGTGTCGAGAATCATCGGCGTTCCGCGCTCTTTAAGTATGGCTGAGATGGCCGGAAGGTCGGCTGTTTCGAGATGAGGATTGGTAAGTATCTCGGCGAAGAAAGCGCAGGTCTTGTCGTCTATAGCGTCGGCTACGGCGTCGAGGTCGTCGGTATCTACGTAACGGATTTCCACGCCGAACGCAGCCAGCGTCGAACGGAAGAAGGCGAAGGTGTTGCCGAAGAGATGGGGCGAGGAAACTATGTTGTCGCCCGCCGACGCTATGGTCAGGAAGGTGTTCGAGATAGCCGCCATGCCTGAAGCCAGCGCCATAACGTTCTCAGCGCCCGAAGCCTGTTGTATCCTGGCTTCAAAGTTGGCTACCGTAGGATTGGAGATGCGCGAGTAGGTATGGAGGTCGGTGCGAAACGCGAATGCGTCGGCTATCGACTGTGAATCGGGATACTCGAAGGCGGCATTGCGATAGACCGGCATGTTTATAGCGCCGTGCGCGTCGGGACGGGCGTACTTTGTTGTTATGATTTTTGTTGAAATCCTGTTCATTTATATGTTCGTATTATGTTGTGTTTCGGATTTGAAGAAGTCTTTGACCGTATTCAGGAAGCGGCTTAACTCGCGTTTTGAGTGTGCAGATGAAATAAAGTTGGCTTCAAACTGCGACGGCGAGATGTAGATGTTATGAGCAAGCATGTAACGGAAGAATCGTCCGAATCTTTCCTGATTGCACAACTTGGCGTCGGCAAACGACCTTACTTTGTATGCAGAGAAGAATATCGTAAACATGCTGCCGGTATGGTTTACGGTTACGTCCTGGTCGTAAACTATTGCTTTCAGCGCGGCGTTGAATTTGTCGGCCCTGGCATTCAGTTTCGTATGATAGTTTACCGAAAACAGCTCGTTCATGGTAGCTATTCCGGCTGCCATCGCTACAGGATTGCCCGACAGCGTACCCGCCTGATAGACCGGGCCGTCCGGCGCAAGTAAAGCCATGATGTCATCTCTGCCGCCGAAGGCTGCCGCCGGATAACCTCCTCCTACAATCTTGCCCAGGGTTGTGAGGTCGGGAGTAACGCAATACAGTTGCTGCGCTCCTCCCACGTTGAGCCTGAATCCGGTTATAACCTCGTCGAAGATAAGCAATGCGCCGTACTCGGCAGATACATCGCGCAGGTGTTGCAGGAAGTCTTTTTCGGGCAGCACTACTCCCATGTTGGCTGCTACAGGTTCTACGATTATCGCCGCTATCTCGCGGCCTCGCGTTTTGAAGAGTTCGTCGACTGCTTCGGCGTCGTTGTAGGGCAGGCTGACTGTGCATGACACGAAAGCTCCCGGCACTCCTGCCGACGACGACGCGCCCAGAGTAGCTGCGCCCGAGCCTGCCGACACTAACAGATGGTCGGCATGACCGTGATAGCAGCCGTCGAACTTCACTATGACGTCTCTGCCCGTAAAACCTCTGGCAAGCCGGATAGCCGACATCACGGCTTCGGTGCCTGAGTTGACAAAGCGTACCTTCCGGATGCTTTCCATTTTGTCAACTATAAGCCGAGCAAGCTCCGTCTCACGCAATGTAGGTATTCCGTAGGATGAACCCATCGCTACGGCGTGTTTGGCAGCCTGTACGACGGTGGGAAATGCGTGTCCGAGGATGCCCGTTCCCCATGACATGCAGAAGTCGGTAAAGCGGTTGCCTTCGATGTCGGTCAGCGTCTCCTTATTAGCCTTTTTGATGAAGAGCGGCGTTTCTCCAACGCTCTTCAACGCACGTACCGGGCTGTTGACCCCTCCGGGTATGTAACGAAGTGCGTCTTCGTATGCAAGAATTGATCTTTTTCTGTTCATTTATATATTATCATACAAAAAATTCGCTGCAAAGGTAAGAAATTTATTTTTTTTCGTACCTTTGCCGATGAATATTAACATTAAAATTTAGAAACAAGATGAAAAAGTACGAATGTTTGCCTTGCGGATACATCTACGATCCTGCTACAGGCGATCCCGACAGTGAAATAGAGCCGGGCACTGCGTTTGAAGATCTGCCCGACGAATGGGTTTGCCCAATTTGTGGCGTCGGCAAAGACAGCTTCGAGCCGGTAGATTGATATTAGTCGGAATCCTGTCGGATTTTTGTTCAATGTCAAAGACATTAGCCGGAAACCTTACAGGATTCCGTCCAATATGATTCATATTACCGGGAATGCCGACGGTTTTCCGTCCAATATGATTCATATTACTAAGAAACCGGCCGGATTCCGTCCAATATGATTCAAATTGATAAGGATGCCGGCAGGATTCGATTTTGATTCAAAAAAATTTTTTGTATCTTTGCAACTCATTACTCATAAAAATATTTTCATTATGACTACACGTAGAAATTTTTTAAAGACAGCTACCATGGCCTCCGCAGGACTTGCCATGGGTGGACTGAAAATGAACGCTTCGGCTTATCGACAGATAGTCGGAGCAGGTGATAAAGTTAATCTGGCGTGCGTCGGTATAGGTAACCGGGGCGCCGAGATTATGGCCGAGTTTGCCCAGACGGGACTTGCGAACGTCGTGGCTCTTTGCGACATCGATATGGGCGCTAAACATACCCTGAAGATGATGGCTAAGTATCCTGACGTCCCACGGTTCAAGGATTTCAGGGAGATGTTCGACAAGATGGGGCCGCAAATCGACGCCGTAAGCGCCGGTATCCCCGATTTTGCGCATTTCCCCGTTGTCATCCGTTCTATCAAGGAAGGCAAGCATATCTATGTAGAGAAACCCATGAGCCGTACTTTCCTCGAAGGTGAACTGATGATCGAAGCCGCTAAAAAGTATCCCAAAATAGCTACCCAGATGGGTAACCAGGGACACTCGGAGGCTAACTATTTCCAGTTTAAGGCATGGCAGGAAGCCGGTATCATCAAGGATGTAACGGCTGTTACGGCTCACATGAATTCTTCGCGCCGCTGGCACGGCTGGGATTCCCGTATCGACAGGTATCCCGCGCCCGAAACTCTGCCCGCAGGTATCGACTGGGATACATGGAACATGGCAAGCCGGTATCATGAATACAACGAGAAATATCACTACGGCAACTGGCGCTGCTGGTATGACCTCGGTATGGGAGCGCTCGGCGATTGGGGCGCGCATATCCTCGATACTGTGCATCAGTTCCTCGAACTCGGTCTGCCCTACGAAGTAAATCCGCTTATGCTTAAAGAGCATAACGACTACTTCTATCCGATGTCTTCTACGCTGCTCTTCCGCTTCGCAGCCCGCAAGAATATGCCGGCGCTCGACATTACGTGGTATGACGGTCTGGATAACATCCCGCAAGTGCCCGAAGGATACGGTACGTCGGATATCGATCCTAATATTCCGACCGTAGCCGGCGGTAAACTGCAACCTCTCAAACTCAATCCGGGTAAGGAGATATACAGCAAGGAGCTGACCTTCAAAGGCGGATCGCACGGAAGCCCTCTCTCTATCATACCTGAAGCGAAAGCTAAAGAGATAGCGTCGAAACTGCCCGAAGTGCCCAAGTCGCCGTCCAATCATTTCGCTAACTTCCTGCTCGCATGTCAGGGCAAGGAAAAGACGCGCTCGCCATTCGAGATAGCAGGACCACTGAGTCAAGTGTTCAACCTCGGAGTTATCGCTCAACGTTTGAATACCAAGTTGGAGTTTGATCCCGTTACCAGACAGATCAAGAACAACCCCTTCGCTAACGCGATGCTCGCCGGAGCGCCGCCACGCTCAGGATGGGAAGATTATTATAAGATATAATAAGGATGTATCGGCATATATATTTGTTATCAGGTGTTGTATCTAAGGTACGGACTGCGGTTCGTCCAGGATATATGTATTTGTTATTATTGCTTTTGGTGGGAGTTGTATCCAATGCACAGCCTGCGGTTCGTTTAGGATTCAAAGGCGGTCTCAACGTTGCAAGCGCTACATTCAATACCGAATCTTTCCGCTCCGACTATATCACCGGCTACCATCTTGGCCCCGTTATCGAGGCCATGATGGGGCGGGGTGGGATAGGGCTTGACGCCGCAATCCTCTTCTCCCGCAAAGGCTTCGATTCGGACGGCGCAAGGGTTAGGAACTCATATCTCGAAGTGCCCGTCAATCTGAAGCTGAAGCTCGGCACGCCGCTTATCAATCCATATATAGCTATTGGTCCTTATATCGACTTGCGAATCGGCGGCGAAAAGAATTGGGAACTGCATCGTAAGACCGAAAACATCCTCCAACAGATACGGACGCAGAGTTTCGGCGCCGGTCTTAACTTCGCGCTCGGCGCTGATTTGCTAAACCATCTGCAACTCGGTCTCAACTATAATCTCAGTCTTACCGATAATTATAAGACATATAATGTAGATGCAGGAGATATTATAGACAATTACAAGGGTCGCAACTATATCTGCTCCCTAAGCGCTACGTACTTTTTTTAACTGCTGTCTTTCTTTCTTTCTGTACAGACGGGGCGCGCCCCGTCTTTACGAGTAGCTGACGACGGGAATATTCGGATTCTTTAGCTTTTTTCTGTACAGACGGGGCGCGCCCCGTCTCTACGAGTAGCTGACGACGGGAATATACTTAACTTCGGACAGGAATATACTTAACTTCGGACAGGAATATACTTAACTTCGGACGGGAATATACTTAACTTCGGACGGGAATATACTTAACTTCGGACGGGAATATACTTAACTTTGGACGGGAATATTCACAACTTCGGACGGGAATATACTTAACTTCTCTAACTTCTCTAACTTCATAACTTTCTTTCGTG
>JAITNE010000062.1 GCA_031290635.1 Tannerella sp.
GTTGCGCCCTTCAGTTCGGATTCTATGCCCGGATAGCATGTTGCACGACGACCTTCGAGCAGTCCCAGACTGCCCAGCACACGCGGCGCTGCGCAGATAGCAGCTATCAGTTTGCCTGCATCATATTGTTCGAAGAGGATGGAACGCAGTCTCTCATGATTGTTGAGTGCGATGCTACCCGCGCCACCGCCCGGCAGGATAAATGCGTCGCAGGCTTTGATGTCATCTACGTCTATCAACAGTTCTTCCAAGGAAACGTCCGTTACGGTGCAGACGTCATGCGCTCCAAAAACTTGTTGTACCGAGTCTGTTACCGAGACCATGCTTGCTTCGACGCCTCCGCGAAGCAGAATATCTATTGTTCCAAAGCCTTCGATTTCCTCGAAACCGTCGGCGAAAAATACCAGCGCTTTCATATATATTTGTAATAGTAAGTGATTTTGCCGCTCTGGTTGTTAGAGCCTTCAATCTTGTTGAACTTTGCGCGACGGGCGGCGGAGAGAGCGCTTTCGCGAATTGCAGAATCAGTAACTTTTGTGCCCTGTCCTATCTTTGCATTCACAACGTTGCCGGCGGGGTCAACAGTTATATCAATAACAATCGTGCCGTCATCCTTGCCGTTGTATTCAGGTCGGGGCAGTCCGCCGCTACCTATGCCGCGTCCGCCGAGGTCGAACGAACCGTAGCCGCCTGTGCCTGTATTAGGGCCTGTATCGGAGTTGCCGAAAGGGTTGCCTTCATTGCCTTCGCCGGCGGTAGCCTTGCCTTGCTGACTTTGCTGTGCCGCGCCCTTCCCAAAAGATGAAGTTACCACATTACTGATAGCTTCTTCTTGTTTGCGCTGTTCTTCTTCCTTGCGTTTGCGCTCCTCTTCTTCGCGTCTGATGCGTTCGGCTTCCGCGCGTTCTCTGCGTGCCTGCTCTTCCGCTTCTTTCTTCTCTCTTGCCTTTACCTTTGCTTCTTCGATTTTCACCGACTCTTCTTCCTGAGTTAGCATTTCTTTCTCGACAACGGGCGTCGGTTTAGGTCTTGGCTGTGGCGGAATCTCGCGTTGCGGGCGGGCGGCGGAGTATTGAGGCTCTTGCGTACCGGTCGCAGCTGTGAGGTCGCCGAAGTTCACAAGGATACCGCTATCTTCGTTAGGAGTGATAGTCCTGAGGATAGTAAAAAACAGGATAAGAAGCAATACGAGATGTATCAGTATTGAACCTATCATCGCTGATGCGTCATCTTTATTAAATCTCATACTCAGTTGTTGCGTTGCGGACGGGTAACGAGTGTCATCTTGAATTTGTTTTTTACGGCGATGTCGAGTACCTTAACTATCTCGCCATAAGGTACTGTTTCATCGGCATAAAGGGCGACGAAAGTTTCCGGTTCCTGATTGTAGCGTTCTTGCAGGAAAGGGGTTATTTCGTCGAGGGTAACCTGCTTCTCACGTTGTGAACCGGAGGCGATATAGAAATTGAGGTTCTTGTCGATGGTAATACGTGTGAGCGGTTTGCTTGTCGTCTGTTTCTGCGACTGCGGCAGTATAACCTTGATGGAATTAGGTATAACTACAGTCGATGATACCATGAAGAAAATCAGCAGAAGGAAGATGATGTCGGTCATCGAAGCCATGCTGAAATCGGAGTTTACTTTCGTTTTGCGTTTCAGTGCCATATCCTGTCAATTAGCCGGTTCGTTCAATAAATCCATGAAATCCATCGTGCGGGCTTCCATGTTGTTGATGACGCCATGCACCTGAGCTACGAGGTAGTTGTATCCGAAGAGGGTTACTATACCTACAACCAGCCCGCCGACGGTCGTTACCAGCGCCTCGTAGATACCGCTCGAAAGCAGCGTTACATCAACGTTAGCGCCGGCATTAGCCATGTCGAAGAAGGCTCGCACCATACCTGTTACCGTACCGAGGAAGCCTATCATCGGCGCACTTGCTGCGATTGTGGCAAGAATAGGAAAGCCTTTCTCAAGTTTGGCTACCTCAATATTGCCTACGTTTTCGATGGCAACGAGTACGTCGTTCATCGGTCGTCCAAGTCGTGAGATGCCTTTCTCAATCATACGAGCCGAAGGGTTGCGCGTCTTACGGCAGAGGTTGATTGCCGAATCAATCTTTCCATCGTGGATATAATCCTTGATGCGGTTCATGAAACCTTCGTCTTTCTTGTTCGCCCGACGTATGATCTGAAAACGCTTGATGAAAATAAAGATGGCGAATAAGGACAAAATCAATAGCACGCCCATTATCCAACCGCCTTTCATAGCAAGGTCAATAAGATTCATTTGCGCCTCTTCGGGAAGAGCAGGAAGAGCATCAACAGCAGTTTCCGGAACAACTGTTTGCGTCAGAACCGGCGGCGCTCCCGCAGCAGTTTCGACTGCCTGATTTACAGCTTGTTGTAATAATAAAAGTAAGTTCATATCTATATTATTTAATTAAAATATTACGTTTAACAGAAGACAATCCTTGTACATTGAAATTGTACGTTCGAGGCCATGGTAGAGGGCGTCGCAAATAAGAGCATGACCTATCGAAACTTCCTCAATCCAAGGGATTTGCGAGGCGAAGTATTCGAGGTTGACGAGGCTCAGGTCATGGCCGGCATTCACTCCAAGTCCAAGCTCTTTGGCTCGTCGGGCGGCTGCTATGAAAGGCGCTATAGCCTGCTCGCGGAAGTTGATGTAATGCTCGGCGTAGGGGCCGGTGTACAGTTCTACGCGGTCGGCGCCCGTCTTGGCGGCAATTTCGATGTTCTTAAGGTCTGTACCGATGAATATCGAAGTGCGTATGTTCTTAGAAGTCAGCACTTCTACTACCTCGTTGAGCCTGTCGAAGTTAGCCTTCACGTCCCATCCCTGATTAGAGGTTAGCGCGTCGGGAGCATCGGGCACGAGAGTTACCTGTGTAGGCTTGACTTTCATCACCAAGTCGATGAAGTCGCGGTTCGGAAAGCCCTCGATATTCAGTTCTGTTCTGATAATCGGTTTGATATCGAAGACGTCGCTGAATCTTATATGCCGCTCGTCGGGTCGTGGGTGCACGGTTATGCCCTGTGCCCCAAACTCTTCGCAGTCATGTGCAACCTGCTTTACATCAGGGATGTTGCCACCTCGAGAGTTACGTATAGTTGCTACCTTATTTATATTTACGCTTAAATTTATCATCGTTATTTGTCAAAAAAATATAACTTTGCAGTCGAAAGTAAAGCACAAATGTACAAAATATTTACTTAACAAGCAGAATAATTTCAAAAAAATCTATCGATAAAAATGAAAATCGTAGTTTTCGGAAGCGAATGTAAGGCAGACAAACTGCCTGTAATAAAGGGTTTGTTCGACAAATTAGCATCTCTCGGCGCGGAGGTCTTCGTGCAACAATCCTACAGCGAATTTCTCAAGACCGTCTTAGGATACGTTCCTGATACTGTTTCCACAGTCGCAGAATCCGCTGTGGATGAGAGTTTTGACATGGCTCTGAGCGTCGGTGGCGATGGCGCGTTCCTGCGCACCGCCATGCATATCAACCGCCGCAATATTCCTATCCTCGGCATCAATACCGGGCATCTCGGTTTTCTTGCCGATGTGTCTGGTAATCAGATTGATGAAACGCTCGAAGAACTCTTCAGCCACGAGTACCGCATCGAAGAGCGCACATTGCTGCAGTTGCAAGGTTACGAGCATGGTTTTGGCGGTTATAACTTCGCTCTCAACGAGATAGCCGTCCTCAAGCGCGAGACATCGTCGATGCTCACTATTCATGCCTATATGGACGACGTCTATCTCAATACTTACGTTGCCGACGGACTGCTGATAGCTACTCCTACCGGTTCTACAGCCTATTCGATGAGCGTCAATGGCCCGATCCTTTTGCCGCACAATCGCAACTTTGTTATCAGTCCCGTCGCACCACATTCTCTAAATGTTCGCCCAATAGTTATCCCGGATGAGGCTAAATTTTCGTTAATGGTCGAAAGTCGTACTGAATCCTTCCTTGTCGCTGTGGATGGGCGTTCTGAGGATGTTTCGGCAGGTAATAGTCTGATAATCAGCAAGGCTAATTTCACCGTAAAGCTAATTAAGCGATTTAATCAGACTTTCATGCAGACTTTAAGAGAAAAATTGATGTGGGGCGCAGACCCCAGAAGTTAAATAAACATAAAACCGAAAATTTTTTTGGCAAAACATTATGTTGCATAACATAAAAACCCGTACCTTTGCACCGTGTTTTTCATGGTATTAGATTTAAGGTTAACAATGAAGATTGTGGTTGTCGTGAGACAACCTTTTCTTTTTTATAGACAACCCACTCAGAATCACAGACATTCTCCCCGGAAATCACAGACATTCCCTCTCCAACTCACAGACATTTCCGAAAATCTCCGTACTTTTGCACGAAAAGTAGTGCATTATTATGATAAATAAAGAACTGATTAATCCTCGAAGTATAGTAATAGTCGGCGGTTCTAACAAGACCTCGAAGCCGGGTGGCAACTGCATACGTAACCTGCTGAACGGAAAGTTCCAGGGCGAGATGTATGCCGTCAACTCTAAAGAAACAGAAGTACAAGGCCTGAAGTGCTACGGCGACGTCTCGGAAATACCGCAGACTGACCTTGCCGTCATTTCAGTGCCTGCGCATGTCTGCTTGGACGTTATCACCGTGCTGGCGCGTGAAAAAGGCGTCAAAGCTTTTATCATGTACACCGCCGGTTTTGGCGAGACCAGCGAGGAAGGAGCGGCGCTCGAACGCAAGATAGCCGACGTTATCAACGAAGCAGGCGCCAGCCTTCTCGGCCCTAACTGCATAGGTATGCTCAACCGCTATCATCACAGCCTGTTCACGCTACCGATACCTACCATAGATCCGCTTGGAATAGACATAATTTCGAGTTCGGGCGGTACGGCCATCTTCATTATGGAATCGGCTATCCGAATGGGTCTGCGCTTCAATTCGGTATGGTCGGTAGGCAACGGGGCGCAAACGTCCGTCGAAGATATCCTCGAATATATGGATACGAACTTCAATCCTGAAACCGATTCACGCATTAAACTCCTTTATATTGAGAGTATTAAAGATCCCGACAGATTGCTCGAACACACAAGTTCGCTGATAAAAAAAGGCTGCAAGATAGCTGCCATCAAGTCGGGCACATCCGAATCGGGTATGCGGGCTGCATCCTCGCACACAGGCGCAATGGCTAATCCCGATCTTGCAGTAGAGGCTCTTTTTCGCAAGGCGGGAGTTGTGAGGTGCTACTCGCGTGAAGAGTTGGCTACGCTCGGCGCTGTCTTCACCCTTAAACCGCTGAACGGCAAAAACATAGCCATAGTAACACATGCCGGCGGCCCGGCGGTTATACTGACGGACGCTCTCTCGAAAGGCGGCATGTTAATACCCAAAATCTCAGACGCCGCTATCGCCGAAGAACTCAAGAGCAAACTGCTTCCCGGCTCTTCGGTCAACAATCCTATCGACATTCTCGGCACAGGCGAGCCTGCACATCTGGCAACGGCTATCGACTATTGCGAGAAGCAATTCGAGAATATCGACGGTATAGCTGTAATTTTCGGCAGCCCCGGACTGACGCGCGTTTATGAGGCTTATGAGGTGCTGGACAAGAAGATGCGCACTTGCTCGAAGCCGATTTTTCCGGTGCTGCCCTCAGTCAGCACGGCTTGTGAAGAGACGGATTTCTTCGTCAAGAAAGGACACGTGAATTTCAGCGACGAGGTAGGTCTGGCTAATGCGCTGACAAAAATATTACAGACCCCAAGTCCCTTGTCTAATAATCTGGAACTCAAGGGAGTAGATATTCCGGTTATTCGTCGTATCATTGACAATATACCCGCTTCGGGATACATTGCGCCGAAATATGTGCAGATGCTCTTCAAGGCGGCAGGTATCCCTATGGCCGAAGAAATAGCGTCGTCATCATGGGACGAAGTGCGCGAGTTTGCAGAGCGTATCGGCTATCCGGTTGTAGCCAAGATTGTAGGGCCTGTGCATAAATCCGACGTGGGTGGCGTGGCTTTGAATATCCGCTCTGCTAAACATCTCGAAATAGAGTTTAACCGTTTGATGGCAATATCTGATGCAGAGGCAGTTCTGGTGCAACCGATGTTGAAAGGGATAGAGCTTTTTGCCGGCGCCAAGTATGAAGAGAAATTCGGACATTTAGTGCTTTGCGGTCTGGGCGGTATTTTTGTGGAGTTATTCAAAGATGTAGCATCGGGGCTGGCTCCTTTGGCAACCGAAGAAGCGCTCTCGATGATTCGTTCGCTGCGTAGCTATAAGGTTTTTCAGGGCGCTCGCGGACAGGAAGGCGTTGATGAAAACGAGTTCGCTCGAATCATCGTGCATCTCTCGGCTTTATTGCGTTTCGCTACCGAGATTAAGGAATTGGATATCAACCCATTGCTTGCAACAAGTAAAGGTATTATAGCCGTTGATGCAAGAATATTTGTAGAGACAATACATGCGCCGTCGCCTTCTGCCAATTAGGGGATTTGTTAAACAAGTATAAATCCATAATTTTATCGCCAAGATATTTGGTGGGTAGTTTGAATAATAGTAATTTTGCATCGCCAAAAGGCACATTTTCTAACTAAAAGTATCTTTGATATGAGTAAAATTTTTTGTATTTTTATGTCAATCGGCTTTTTTTTATGTACCGGCAAAGAGCAGCCGCAAGAGAAAGCAGCAGAGGAGGCAAACAATCCTCCGTATTATATAAAGATAGACCGTCCGGACGTGTCATCTTTAAAGCCGTTACGATTATCCGAAATCGCAGACAGCATAACTTATGTCCAATTGGAAACAATCGACGATTGTTTGCGGGGTCCGATG
>JAITNE010000064.1 GCA_031290635.1 Tannerella sp.
CTATTTTCATATATCTGTCGCTTTAAAATTTCCGCAAAATTACAGAAAAGAATTGAGATTGACAAGAAAACGGATAAACTTAGTCGCTTCTCTCTTTCATCTCATCTATATTGGGATAATCCCTCTTAAATTCTTCTTCGGATAATACTGCCGTGCGCGCATCGGCGTCTTTCAGGTAATACTTCTTTCGGGTGAATTTGGATTGACGGAGATTCTTGCGAAGCTCGCGATTCTCTTTGTCGCGACGAATCATGTCTAAAATGTGTCCTGCAAAGCTCATAATTAAATGGTTTTAAATGTTGCTATTAATCTTTTGAGGGTTATTACGTCGGATTCCTGCTGTTTGGCGGGGTCTGCCGGCGTTTCGTAATAGTTTTTCAGGAAACTGTCGGCGCCCGACCATACGGTCTCGATTATGCCCTGAAAATGTTGCGACATCTGACGCGTAGAACTTTTGCGCCAGCGTAACATGTCGTTGAATTGCTCGATGGCGACGTCGGGTTTGCGCCACGGACAAGTCGCTACATCGAAGCCTTTCATGGCAAAATAAACGGCCGTCTGGTCGGGACGTTCATAATGCCAATCGCAGATAAATACGTCTTTAGGTATCATGTCGATGGCGCGATGCGTATCGTTGCCGCTCGCTTCCCAGACGCCTATACCGGTAGCGTTACCGTCGATAAGGCGGTCTCCCCAAATCATCAGCCGCTTGCCGCGCTCGGCCAGATGATTGTGTATCCGCGTAACTTCGCCGGCAAAAAGCTCCGACTTGTCGCGTCCCTTGCAGCGCGGACATTTATCGTCGCCGATATAAAAGACCTCGTCCATGCCGGCATGAAACCATACTGTCTCGAAGACGTCCGTTATCTCGTCAACCAGCGCAAAAACAATCTTGTGTACATCGGGATGCAGCGGACAGTAGCTCTTGCAATAAAGTCCGTCGGGGTTAGGCCAGCCGGGATAGTTCTCGGTTTTTACGTGAGGGGTTTCGTCGAACGCGGGATAGGCGCGAAGCAGGTTATGGGTTTGTTTTGCCCACGACTGATGACCGAGCAGGTTGATTTGCGGCGCAAGGCGTATGCGATACTTGAGGCATACGTCCACAATTCGCTTAATATCCGCTTCTTTCAGGGGATTGGGGTCGCGCAGTTCGGGATGCGACTTGTAATCATAGTTCCAGTCTATCCTCAAAATAAGAAGATTGAAATGCGCCGGAGCTAACTCTTCATCTATAAACTTAATGAAGAGGTCAAGGTTTTTGGCCGATGGCGCTGCAATAGCCAAGCCGCGCACCGGCATAAGGGAATCAATGCGCTCCTGCCCCGATACGGCGTTTGCACAAAGGGCAATCAAAATAATTATACAATATATTTTCTTCATAAGGAATAAATTAATTCTTTGAGTAACATTATCAGGGCGGCGCTGACGGCACGCAGGATGTTTTGGTCGCGGAGGGTGGTGAAATGAAATTCCTGCGAGACGACGTGATTCTTGTCGGCTACAGCTATCCATACCGTGCCGACGGGCTTTTCGTCAGCGCCTCCACCGGGGCCTGCGACGCCGGATGTAGCCACGGCGTAATCACAGCCTGTCACCCTCAATGCGCCTTGCGCCATCTGCTCGACTACCGGACGGCTGACAGCGCCGTACTTCTGCAAATCGCTTTTGGAAACCGACAATACATCTGTTTTTACATCGTTAGAGTATGCTACCACGCTGCCACGAAAATAATCCGAGCTGCCGGGAACGGAGGTCAGCAACGCGGCTATAGCGCCTCCGGTACAGCTCTCGGCTGTGCATAAAGTCAGTCCGCAGCGGCGAAATTTCTCTCCTACGACAACTTCCAAACCGGTATCTTCTTCGGCGATGACGTTGCTTCCGAGTATCTGCGACAGTTGCTTCTGCAAGCCGTCAACAAGTTCTTCAGCCAAGCGTTCTTCCTTACAATAAGCCGAAAGGCGGAGGCGGATAATCCCCGGTTGAGGCAGATAAGCAAGTTTGACGCTATCGGGCAAATTATCTTCAAATGAAGTCAGAAACTGCGCGAGAGCCGATTCGGCATAACCCGACACCCAACTTGTACGGTGTCGTATAAAAATATCTTGATTGAATCTGTTATTCAAGCGCGGCAGAATCTCATTTTCCATCAGCCACTTCATCTCAGCCGGCACTCCGGGTATGGATACAAGCACGACGTCATCCTGCTCAAACCACGTTGAGGGCGCTGTACCGACAGCATTTTGAATAACTACAGCCTTGTCGGGCACAAGCGCCTGCCGACGTGTCAGCTCGTTTATCTTATGACCGATATGTCCGAAAATACTTTCGATATTGGCATAGACCTCAGCCGAAAATTGCAGAGAGCAATCGAAATAGCGGCAAAGGGCGTGGAGGGTAATATCGTCGCGCGTGGGACCAAGTCCTCCGGTCAACAGGACTATCTGCACACGACTTCGAGCTTCGTCAATGGCATGCAAAATATCTGCTTCCACATCGCCGACAGTTACTTTCCTGACGACCATAAATCCGCAATCGTTAAGCGCCTTCGCCATCCAGGCAGAGTTAGTATCAACCACCTGCCCTATCAGTAATTCGTCGCCTATAGTTATAATTTCGACATTCATAATTAAGGGTTCAGAGATTTCAAATAACGGAAAACCATACGCAGTTTGCCGTAACTGTATTTGCCTCCTCCTCGTTCGTAAACCTCCTTAAACGCAGGCTTTTCGAGGTGCAACAAGGGACGTACCAATACGGATATATCCGACAGTTCATCCTTATCTAATAGCTGATCTATCCTTATTTCCGTACCGAGAAATTCCGAAAGATGTTCTTCTACGGTGCTGACTGCAAGCGAGCGTTGCGCCGCGACTTCTTTTACAGGAAGACCTGACTTGAACATTGCGAGCGATAAAGCACGAGTATCAACCTTTGGCTCTTTTTTCGTTTTAGATTGATAAGAAGTCTTGGATTGATAAGAAGATGAAGACAGAGCCTCATCGACAGACGATTTAGTATCCTCAGCAGCCTGTTTCGGCAGAGCGCAAACCTCCAAATCTTCAGCTAACGCGACATTCTTATAGCGCACACGCTTCATGTTTTCGAGAAACAGATTGACGTCGCTTTCAAGGTCTGCGAGATGCTTGTAGAAAGTACGTGCACGCTTGAGCTGACGCATCTTTGAAATATACAAATGCAAGGGCGAAAGAATCTTGTCGGCAACACTCGCATAAAAATAAACAATAGCCTTGCGACAACGCTCGCGTATAGGACTGATATCGCCGGTAATAGCCTCCTGAGCCAGAAGCGTCTTCAACTGCTCGCTAAATTTACCGCTCACCTCGTCCATCTCGCGCACTAACTTACGAGACGTTTCGAGCAGACTGCGTCCGGCGTCATACTCTTCCGAAGCCTTGTCTTCAAGCAACTTTTCCAACTCCCATAAGAACGTAAACATCGGCTTCCAATCGAAATACAGCAACAGCCGCTCGCGCCAGAACTTGCGCTTACCGTCCTCAAGTATGCCTTGCAACTCATTGATAGCCTTCTCCGACTTGCTGAAATTAATAGCGTAAGGGTCGGTCATAATGCTATTCGGGACGACAAGCGTTTTCAGAACTATTCCTTCGAGAGAAGTGCACCGACTCAGCGCTACATAAGCCTGACCGGGCGCAAACGACGAGCCTATATCAATAATCGCCTTATCGAAAGTCAATCCCTGACTTTTATGTATCGTTACCGCCCAAGCCAGCCGCAACGGATATTGTGTGTATGCACCTATCTGCTCCTCATCCATAACGCCCGTTGCTTTGTTGAGCGAGTAGCGAAAATTCTTCCATATATCTTGCGTAACGGTTATCACGTCGCCTTCGGGCATACGCACCTCGACGCGGTCGCCGAAGATGCCGCTGACAATCGCTATCTTGCCGTTGTAATAGCGTCCTTCGGAATCGTTGCGTATAAACATTATTTGAGCGCCTTCTTTCATGCTCAGTTGCAGGTCGGTCGGCAAGGCGTATTCAGGAAACTCGCCCTCAACCTTTCCCTGCAATATGTGTTCCTTTGAGGAGAGTTTGTTTAACTCCTTACGATTGATGAGGTCGGCCTTGTAGTTGTGTGTTGTCAGAGTAATGTATTTATCCGCAACCGAAGGAGTGAAGTCAGGTATATAACGAGCGTTTAAGGCTTTCATATCATCGCCTGTCAAGCAATTATTGCGCACATTGTTAAGCAGGTCGATAAACGACTGTTCGCTTTGACGATATACTTTCTTCAGAGCGAGAAACACCGGTTGCGTCTTGCCGAAAGCCTGCGAATGAAAGAAAAACGAACTTTTATAATAATGCTTCAACAGCTCCCATTCATCGTCCTTGACAACCGGCGGCAACTGAAACATGTCGCCGATATACAATATCTGCACTCCTCCGAAAGGTTTCTGACTACGCCGTATTTTTTGCAAGGTACTGTCGATAGCGTCCAGAATATCTGCCCTCAACATACTCACTTCGTCGATAATAAGCAGTTCCAAGCGACGCAACAAATCAAGTTTAACCTTACTGAAGATAAATGATTTTTTTTGTGAACGGAAGCCCGGAACAAAGGGTTCGAACGTCAGTTGAAAGAGCGAATGAAGCGTTACGCCTCCTGCATTAATAGCCGCCACTCCGGTAGGCGCCGCCACTACTGCCGCCTTATGCGTATGTTCGCGGATATAGCGAAGGAAGGTCGTTTTGCCCGTCCCTGCCTTACCGGTCAGGAAGAGATGCTCCGAAGTCTCATTGACAAACATTGTTGCCATCTCGAAAACCTCATTATTTTCGTCTGCTATAAAACTCATATCTATTAATTATTTGAATACTTCTTTGACGGCTTCCAGAAAGCCGTATTGATATTCGGTATCCGGTTCGAGATAGCTGCCTTCAGCCCATTCGTTCCACGCATTGACGGTAATCAACGGGGTTTGTTGAGGATGAGCATCGACATACTCCTTTGCTTTCAACAGGAATTGCTTGAATTGATCGGGAGTAGCATCCTGCACACAAGGATTTATGCCTTCGGGGAAACGCGGATTAGGATCCCAACTGATGGAAACATGCGGATAATAAGGAAGGGTGAACGCCTTGTCGAAATCGGGGTACTGCGACTGCGCCTTTTCACCCCACGTACGATACGGTTGACCGGTAGGCACATAATGACACCATTGGTAATGCGTAAGGCTCTCGAATCCGAGTTTCTGCATCAGCGTATTTTCCGTCTGATGCTTATCACCCGGAGTTGCGGCAAGGCTTTTGGGTAATAGCGTCCACAAAATAGCCTGTATATGAACGCCCGGCAATCCGGCTGCGACGCACTTCTTGCGGAAAGCGTCGAAAGCCTCCCTAGCTGCCTGTTCGCCGCCAATATTATTGATAAACGTGCTTACTTCATAGATAGCAAACACCGGCTTGCCATCTATTTTGTAGTAGTTTGGACGTGAAAAATAATCCTTGATTACGTGATCTGTCAGGCGGTCGAATATCTCACGACTAACACCGCCTTCCCAATAAATCTTGCTTTTATCAGGATTAGTATAGTCGAGGTAGGAATTATGCGTGTGATTAGCCCACATAAGGTAAAAGTTCATTTCTTCGTTGTTCCCGGCTTTCAGGAAGCCATTGTTCAGCACGTCTTCAAGGAAAGGACGGTCGTCGTACCAATACCAGTCGAAAATAAAGGTGTTGACGCCGTAATCCAGAGCTGTAGCGATGATTTTCTCTTGCATTTCGGGGGTTGACTCGTCGAAATAGCCCCACAAGGGTGTGCGCGGTTGCCGATGACCTTCAAACTTAGGCTTGGCATTGTAGATAGCCTCCCATTCGCCTTTTCCGTCGTGGAAAACGCCCATCTCCTCAAAACGAGGCTCGTTGAAATAGGCAGGCCAGATATATGCCGCCACGTCGTAATGCTGTTTCACTTTGTCAGACTTCTTTTGAGGATTGCAAGCCCCCAAAACTATCGACGCAAGTACTAAATAAATAAATCCACTTTTCTTCATAATATACTCATTTATAAATTATCAATTAATTAACCATCGCCCTATTGTCCGGTCTTTCGTATTGAACTCTACTCCGATTTTGACTATTTTCAGGTTGTCGGCGGTGTATGGAATGGCGTAACTCTTGTCGTTTATCTGTTTCAGTGCAGCTGCGGCTGTAGAGGTTTCGTCAAGTTTAAATTCAAAGACGAATACAGTGTCGGGCGTTTTTACTACAGCATCGGCGTTGTGCACTTCAGTTTGAACAAATTGTCCCATCAATGTAAAAATCAGATAGATGATATTTCGATAGTACTTTTCGACCTGATTCTCAAGTTCGTTAGGCATGCCTGCATAGATAGCCTGCAACAAAGTCATAAATCCATCTACATCACCCGACAATAATTTTTCGGTGAACTTCGATATGGAAGAATCGTCCTTAGTCCATTCGGAAACATATACAGGCATCAATTTATTCAGAACGCCATACTTGACTTCCGTATTGGGAAAACCAAGTTTATATACCTGACGGTTAAATATACAGTCTTTAATAGTAAGATATCCATTTTGATACAACAGCGGGGTCGGATCGTTCACATGGGAGCGATAATGGTACATAAATTCTTCTGAAAGTAGAACGTCGTCCTCAAATTCGCTAATAGTAAAACCGGCATTCCGAACCATCTTAACCAAGAATGTCGGCATATCCGACTGAAGCCAATTGTCGGTAAACTTACCACAAGAAAGTGTATTAAGTAAACTGAAAGGGTTATAATACATCTCTGTGCTTTTTTTGGTAAAGTGATAGCCGCCATAGCGTATCTTCAATTCGTTAAGCGCATCTTCACAAGTAAGTTTGCATTCTTCAGCAAAATGCCGAAGCTCCGGTTCAAAATTAGCTGTTAATTCATCTTCAGTGATACCGCAAATGCCTTCAAGCCTGTAATACGTACTTACATCAATCAGCTGGTTCATATCACTAAACTCATTTAGCTTGGATATCTTCGTCACACCGGTTAGCATCACGAAGTGAAGATATGCATCAGCACTTTTCAATATACAGTATAAACTTCTCAGTATGTTGCAAATCTCATCATTAACTTCTTTATTATCCAATGTGTCAAATAATGGCTTGTCGTAGTTATCAACAAGCACTACAACGCGCTTTTTTGTTTTCTCACAAGCTCTTCGTATTATGCCTTCAAAACGTAAAGACGGATATTTGTCATACGGCTCTACGCCCCATTCTTTCTCCAACTCATGCAAGATGCTATCCAATACGGCAGACAGGGTTGCAGCGTCATGGATGTCCGGTTTGTTTAAGTCTATACAGATCACAGGACGCTCTATCCAATCTTTCTCCAGATCAGCAATAGCCAATCCTTCGAATAGCTCTTTCTTCCCGAGGAAGTAGGCTTTCAAGGTCGATAGCAAAAGACTTTTCCCGAATCGTCGAGGACGACCGAGGAAATAAGGCTTTCCTTGAGTGGCAAGCTCATAGACGTATTCGGTCTTGTCAACATACAGATACCCACCTGTGCGAATACTCTCAAAATCATTTATGCCTAACGGCAATTCTCTTTTATTTTCTGTCATATATTTATTTTTTTCGGCAAAGATACTACTTTTTTCGATATCTTGAGTGATAAAAATCTATCTGTTCAATTTATTTTGTACTTTTGACTCGGTTTAATAAAGATTTTTATGAAGATAATTTTTGCTTTTTTATTGATAACAAGTTTGTTAGGCGCGAAGATTGAGGTGAAGGCTCAGACTTATGAGGATATGCTGAAAAGGAGCTACGAGTATGCCGATTCAGGCGCTTTGCCGGCTGCGGAAGAGAGTCTTAAAGCGGCGATGCGGCTCGAACCTGACAACAAATTCAATTTCGCGCTGTTGACTAATCTCGGTACAATACAACGTCGCCAGGGCAAGTTTGAAGATGCTGAAGTGTCGTATTCGGCAGCTCTCAGTCAGCGTCCCGAAGATGCTTTGATATTGATTAATCGCGCTGAGCTTTACACCGAGATGCATGAAATTCACAAGGCTCTGGCTGATTATAACAAACTGCTTGAAACTTATCCTCTGCACGAGCAGGCGCTCTACAGTCGCGGCTTGCTTTACATCAACACCGGTGAACACGAGTCAGCTCAAGCCGATTTCGACCTTATTATCGATAAGTACAAGGATACATTTTTAGGTCGTTTCGGGTATGCTATCCTCGAAAAAGCGCGTGGTAACTATGATGCGAGTGAAATAGTCTTCAACTATCTTGCGGACAAAACGCCGGATAACTCCAGACTGCTCGAAGAGCGTGCCGAGTTGTATTTCCTGACGAAACGCAACAGACTTGCCATGACGGACATAAACAAGGTATTTGCGGCCGTCAAGTATCCTACGGCCGAGATGTACATGCTGCGCGGGAGAATCAAACTTGCGCAGTTCGAGAAAGAATCTGCTGCCGTAGATTTCAAAACGGCAGGCGAACTCGGCTACGACAAAGCAACCGTAGAACGTTGTATCAAAGAATCATTCTAAGATTTGTTTAAATCAATGCACAACACAATCACAATGCAGGAAACCAGGAAGTACATGTTCAACAATCTGAAAAATATTTATCCGGAGGGTGAAATCAACAGTTTCATTCGTGTGATACTGTCGTATTGCGGGATGTCGTACACTCAGCAGGCGTTGCGGAGGGATGCGCAACTGCCTGTGAGTACAAAGGAGGTGATACATCAGACCGTCGAGCGGCTTAAAACGATGGAACCCCTGCAGTATGTGCTTGGAGAGACATCGTTCTACAGTATGCCGTTCCATCTTGACTCTACGGTGCTGATACCCCGTCCCGAAACCGAAGAATTAGTCGATATGATTATCAAATCGACACAAGCAAACGACCGTCATCTTTCCATCCTTGACATTGGCACAGGCAGCGGCTGCATCGCCATCACCCTTGCCGGACACGTCGCAAACTCCACCGTAACAGCTACAGACGTCTCCGAAGCGGCGCTCAATACCGCCCGCCGGAACGCCGTCCTGAACAATACTGCTATCACCTTCGTCAGGGCGGATATTCTGCAAACCGAGTCCATGCTTACTGCGTTTGCGAGCGATTTCGACCTTATTGTCAGCAATCCCCCCTACGTTTGCGAAAGCGAAAAAGCATCCATGTCGGCTAACGTCCTTGATTACGAGCCGCACGAGGCCTTGTTTGTCCCCGACAATGAACCCTTGCTTTACTACCGTGCGATTGCCGACTTCGCCCTCCAAAGGCTGTCGCCGGACGGCCGTCTTTTCCTCGAAATCAACCCATTGCATAGCGCTGAGACCGTCGATTTACTTCTCAGGAAAGATTTTATCGACATAAGCATTCATCCCGACCTGTCCGCAAAAGAAAGATTTATCACCGCAAAACAAAATAAACGATGAAGACAGAAGCAGAAACCTTAGCCGCACTTGCCGCTTACTGTTCGCAGTCAGAACGATGCCTGTACGACCTTCGACGCAAGATTCGCGACGCCGGTTTGTCGTCCGACGCCGAAAAACGGATTATACACAGGCTATCAGATGAGAATTTCGTAGATGAACGCCGTTTCGCCCGTGCCTTCGTCAACGACAAATTTCGATTCAATCGCTGGGGACGTGTCAAAATTACATACGAACTCAAAATGCGAGACATAAAACCATCTATCTACGAAGAAGCAATCTCCGGAATCGACGAAGCAGAATACCTTTCGACCTTGCGTGAACTGTTAATCGCCAAGCAACGCAGCATCAAAGGCAGTTCTCCTGAAGAACTTTTCGCCAAACTGATAAGATTCGCCACATCACGAGGCTTCGAGACGCCGCTTATCATCAGTACACTCAAGAAGATGCTCAAAAATCTTGACTATGATTAAGCATCTCTTCAACCTGTTTTATCCCAAGCCATGCCTCATCTGCCGAAAAACGCTCAAAGAGCATGAAGAATTTATCTGCCTCGACTGCTTCTCCGCGCTACCCAAAACCAATTATCACAAGCTCCGATCCAACAAAGTAAGCGCTACATTCTTAGGATATTCACATCTAAAAGAAGCAACCGCATATTTGCATTTCGCTAAAGAAAGTTCAACGCAACAACTTATTCACGCCTTAAAATATTACGGCAACCGTTCTCTGGGCGTATATCTCGGTCGTTTAGCCGCCGTCGAGCTTAAAAACGCAGGCTATTTCACAACTGTTGACGCCATCATCCCTATCCCCCTCCACGAAAAGAAAGAGCGCAAACGCGGCTACAATCAGTCGGTCTGCATAGCTCAAGGCATAGCGTCGATATATGGCTGCAGCATTGACACAGCCACAGTTTGTCGCCATATTGACACCCAAACTCAAACCCGCAAGAAT
This sequence comes from Tannerella sp., assembly GCA_031290635.1. Taxonomy (GTDB): domain Bacteria; phylum Bacteroidota; class Bacteroidia; order Bacteroidales; family Tannerellaceae; genus Tannerella. The sequence goes on from JAITNE010000064.1 coordinate 10,400, forward strand.
GCCTACGACCGCCACCTCAACGTCGAAAACATCTTCATCCTGACCTCAGCCGAATCACTCATCGGCAAGCATGTCCTTCTGATAGACGACGTAATGACTACCGGCTCTACCATCATGGCTTGCATAGACGTCCTCACCGCAGTCCCGGACATAACTATCAGCATCTTTGCGCTGTCAGTAGCAGGAGAGTGAAAATGCAGAAGATGGGAGTATCCCTGCCAAACATGCAGTTTTTCATATCATTTACACGATTTTTTCACACAAAAAACTTGTATTATTCAAGAATTATCCGAGTTTATAGCTCATAATTCTTTGATAATTTATTGCTGTTTCAGAACTGTGACAGATGTTTTTAGATATATGATATATGTTTTTAGAAGTATGATAAATATTTTTAGATATATGATAGATATATCCAAGCATATAAATTAAGATTTCAGAAATATGAACTATGTATCTGAAAACATGATTCTTGTACCCGGAAATATAATCAGCGTACCCGGGAATATTATCCGCGTGCCCGGAAACGTGAGTCACGTGCCCGGAAACATGAGTGGCGTGCCCGGAAACGCGAGTGGCGTGCCCGGAAATATTAGTGGCGTGCCCGGAAACGCGAGTGGCGTTCCCGGAAACATGAGCCGCGTACCCGGAAACGCGAGCCGCGTGCCCGGAAATATTAGTAATATGCTCGGAAATATTATTAGAATATCCGGAAATATTATTAGAATATTTTGGTATATTATTTGACTGTCCGGATACATTAGTATTAATTTAGCATATATTTATGATATACAATAATTTATGCGTGATAATTCAGAAGTTATTAGTGATATACATTGATTTATACATTATAATTACGTGTATATTGGCGACTGTAACGGATAGATAAGGAATTTACTTGTCTATGAGTATGTTATACGGTATTTTTTTCGGAGCATCATTGCAAGGCGCGGGCTGAAAGGCGATTTAGTCAGGGACTACATCAATAAAAGACGATGACTACGGTATATGGAAAGCTGAAATATCAAAAATATTCACTATATTTGCAGTCTAAAATTAGATGCTATGAAACAGCAAACATTCTATATCGTTTTCTTTCTTTTGATTTCTACAGGCGCACTCTTGCTTTCTACAGACGCCGTAGCCTACAATCTAAGGCAGATAAGCAGCAAAGACGGACTTTCAAACAGTTCTATCAACTGCCTGTTTCAGGACGACAAGCGCTTCCTGTGGATCGGAACTTTCGACGGATTAAACATGTATGACGGACGTAATATCTATATCTACAAGCCTGATGCCAACAACCGGTACAGCCTTTCGAGCAATGTCATCCGGGATATTGTTGAAACGGATAAAAAATTCCTCTGGATAAGCACGAAATGGGGACTTAACAAGCTGTCGCAAGAAGAAAATATCATCATCGAGTATCATAAAGAGTTCAAAGAAGACTCCTACATCGCCAAAGACAGTGAAGAACATCTCTTCGTGCTTGGTAAAGATGCTTTACTGTCGGTTTATGACGACGCGAGCCATACTTTTACCGATTTACCCATAGACGCAGAAATTACATACAGCCTGGTACGCGGCTTTTTTGTGGACGCCAAAGATACAATCTGGATTAACTGCAAAGGAAGTATGGAAAAATACACGGTTTCCTTTCGTGAGAACAATCCGCCTGAAATCAGCAGACATCCCGACTGTCCCCACCCCTGCCCTGTCGTGTTTACCTCATTCTGTAGGGAGCAAATTTTATTTACAGACAGCGTCGGCTGCCTCTACGTGATTGACGCCGACAAGAAAAAGGCGTTTATCAAAGACATTTCCTCTCTGCTGAAAGAAAACGGCGACATTTCATCAATAATATTCGACCACAACGACATCCTGATTGGTTTTAAAACTAACGGCCTCGTGCGTTTGCAGTTTCAGCATCAATATAAGGAAGAGAAGATTGATGTGAATTGCGGCGTCTTCTCGCTGCGGAAAGACGAGGTGCAGGATATTGTCTGGATAGGCACTGACGGACAAGGCGTCTATGCGTGGACAAAAGACGATTACAGATTCAACAACCTGTCGCTCGCTCAATTTCCCGTCAGGAAACAACGTCCGGTACGGGCTATTCTGACCGACGCGCAAAACAATCTGTGGATAGGAACGAAAGACAACGGCGTAATATGCGTAAAAGACTACTCCGTCAAGAAAGAGTATTCCGAGCAGGATGTAATGCATTATACAATAGAAAACGGCTTGGTAAACAACGGAGTGTTCGCCTTCGCCCGCAGTTCCGACCCGGATGTGTTGTGGATTGGCTCGGATGGACCTGACGTGAACTATTATTCGTATCAAGACCGTAAAATACATACTCTCATCAACAATACGCCGCGACATGCTGCTTATGTACACTCAATATTCGAGAGTCATGATTCTGTTTTATGGACAGGTTCGGGACGTTCACTGTTGAAGTTTATCATCAACCACAACGGCAACCAACTAAGCGTAACAAGTTCGCAAAGTTACTCCTTTCAACTGACGAACAATCAACCGTTCAATCAAATCTACGCCCTGCACCAGGAAAGCGATTCTATTATCTGGACAGGCGTCCGGGGAAACGGCATAATCCGATTTAATACGTTGACGGAACATTTCGACGTAATCACTTTTGAAGACGGAATAGCTCCCATGAGAGACGTTTTATGTATTCATCAGGATAGCGACGGCATACTGTGGCTGGGTACAAGTTACGGATTAATCCGTTTGATATGGTTCAACGACGGTCGCCATGAATATAAAAACTATAACGAGAACGACGGACTTCCAAACAACACCATCCACGGCATACTGAGCGCTTGCAACGGCGATTTATGGCTTAGCAGCAATACGGGTATCATCCTTTTCAACCCTGCGGCCGGGACTTTTCGCAGTTTTAATCAGAAAACCGGACTGAAAACTATTGAGTTCAGCGACAATGCGTACTTCCGGGACGAAAAGACCTCTACCTGCTTCTTCGGAGGAGTAGATGGATTAGTATATATGAAGAAAGTCGACAACGAAAGACAAAGATTCATCCCCGAAATCCGTTTCACGAAGCTGCGTATCTTCAATGAAGACTATTCCTTGTTTGATTTCGAGAAAGTCAAGAACGGAGAAAGCTATATCGAATTAAAAAATAAACAGAACTACTTCGCAGTATCCTTTGTAGCCGTCGATTTTATGAATGGCGAGAACAGTCGCTACTCATATCGGTTGAAAAACTTTAGCGACGTCTGGATGGACACCCGCTCGAGCGAAGCTCAATTCACCAATATTTCGCCGGGCAGCTATGTCCTTCAAGTAAGATACAACGACGGAAGCAGCTACATCGACAATCAAATTCAGAGCCTTCGTATTCTTATCCTTCCTCCCTGGTATCTGACTGCTATAGCAAAGGTTTTGTATGGATTACTGCTATTGGCGGCTGTAGCTACCGTTTTCTATTACGTGCGATTGAAGTACGAAATGCGGCAAAAGAAGATTGACCGTCAGTTACAAGAGAAATATAAGGAAGACGTCTATGAAAGCAAACTCCGCTTCTTCACTAACATTACGCACGAACTGTCCACTCCGCTAACTCTTATTTATGGACCTTGCGAACGGATTCTGGCGTATGAAGGGTTGGATTCGTTTATCGGAAAGTACGTACAAATCATCAAATCGAACGCCGAGCGCCTCAACTCTCTGATTCAGGAAATCATCGACTTCCGACGGATAGAGACCGGCAACCAAATATGCAAGATTCAGAACATGGATATTAGCCGACTGACTAATGATCTTGTGGTTGCTTTCGACGAACTTGCGGAACAGAACCATATCCTGGTTGAAATCAATCTCGCTCCCGACATTCACTGGAATACCGACGAAAGCGGTTATACGAAGATTGTAAACAACCTTATATCCAACGCTTTTAAATATACTCCCGAAGGTGGATGTATCCGCATATCCCTGCTCAAGGAAGAGCAACTGCTGGTATTGAAAGTTTACAACACAGGCAAAGGCATACCGGCGGAAAACATTCCATTCATCTTCAATCGCTACACCGTGTTTGATAATGTGAAAGAGAACAGCATCAAAGGACTGTCTTCAAGAAACGGCTTGGGCTTGGCAATCTGTTACAGCATGACTCAGATGTTGCAGGGCAATATTGAGGTAGATAGCGTGGTAGATGAGTATGCACAGTTCAGCGTAACGCTTCCCTGTCTGGAGGTTGATTCGGTGAAGGATGATGGTTTGACGTCGATGAACAGTCTTCACTCTCTGCGACGTGGTAAGAAACCGGCGTCTCCCACGCTGAAGCAAGAACGGATAGTAGTGATTGACGACAACAGGGAACTGCTGTGGATGCTGCAAGACATCCTGTCGAACGAGTACGCCGTTTCGACTGCCGAAGACGGAAGCAAGGGTCTGGAACTGATTAAGGAAGAACTGCCGGATCTCATCATTACGGATGTTATGATGCCATATTGCGACGGTATAACATTAACCCGTAAACTCAAAGAGAACAAGCATACGATGCACATTCCCCTGATTATCCTGTCGGCCAAAAACGCTAACGAAGAAAGGGTCGAGGGCATTGAATCCGGCGCCGACGCTTATATTCCCAAGCCTTTCAATACGGCGTATCTTAAAGCGGTCATCCGTCATCAAATCAAAAACAGAAAGAGGTTGGAGGAATACTATAACTCATCCGGCAGCGCTTTCGAGTTTGCCGACGGTCAACTGATGAAAAAAGAGGATAAAGACTTCCTTCAAACAGCAACCGACTGCATCAACAACAACATCGACAACACTCAATTCTCGACCGAAGAACTTGCCGTTTATTTAGGAGTAAGCTCCCGTAATCTATACCGACGGTTTAAGGAGATGAATGGTCCTACTCCGAACGATTTGATTAAAGAGCTTAGACTGAAAACCGCTGCCAAACTAATGCTTACAACCACGCTAACCATTCAGGAAGTGATGTACAAAACCGGTTTCAGCAACCGAACTCACTTCTACAAAGAGTTCACCAAGCGATACTCCAAATCCCCCAAAGAATACCGCGAAACAAACAAAAAGAAAGACGAAACGCTGTAAGTTGAATGTGCCCGTCATGTAATTACTAAGATTGAAAAATCGTTATGCCGGTTTTTTTGATTTCGTTGATGAAAGGGTCGCCGTCCAAAAAATATTCGGTAGGATATGTCTTCGCTTCAATGCGGATGTATGGCTTTTTTATGCCGACATAAGGAAACATATTATGGTCGGAAGGCAGTCCGGTAAATTCATCTGCAACCAAAGCAACGTCAATATCCGACCATTCGTGCTGCGTACCTTTGGCAAACGAGCCGAACAGGATGGCGGTACGCAGGTGAACGCCTTGCGC
>JAITNE010000193.1 GCA_031290635.1 Tannerella sp.
CGTATGGAGGATACGAGTTTGTCTGTGGAGGTGAATACATCTACGTTCCAGACGTGCGAGGAGCGACCTTTGTGGAGGATTGTGCCTACAGCGCGGACGGTATCGCCCTCGTGAGCCGACGATAGATGATTGCCGCTGACTTGCATGCCTACCATTACCTCGTCAGGATTGCAGAGTATCAACGAGCCAAGACCGGCTACCGTCTCGGCTAAAGCCAGCGTCGCTCCTCCGTGCAGTATGCCGAAAGGCTGACGTGTGCGGCTATCGACGGGCATCGTCGCCTCTACGCGGTCATACGAAGCATAAGTGTATTGTATGCCTAAATGTCCCATCAGAGCGTGCTTTGCCGATTCGTTGAGGCTCTCTAATGAAATAGCTGCCGGACGTAACTCCGAGATTACTGCCGTCTCAATTGCTACCGCGACGCCATCTTCCTCGTTTGTAAGCGTTACGCGGTCGGCGCAGGCTTTGACCGATTCCTGAGCATTACCCATAGCGACGCCCAGACCAACTAACTGCAACATGGTAACATCGCAGACGCCATCACCGATTGCAATCACCTTATCCGGCTCTATTCCAATCTTTTCGAGCAGAATACTCAACGAATTAGCCTTGTCGATAAATGGCGGCGCAACTTCGAGGAAGTAATCCTCCGAACGGAATACGTCAAGTTCGCCTGCCAGACGGCGTTTCCAATGATTTTCAAGTTCGGCTATCGCTTCCGTATTATCGCTGGTCAGCATACATTTATATGGCGCATCATTTGCATTAATCACAGACGCCACATTTATAACCTCGTTCAGTCGCATGCCGTTCAGTTCGGCCTCGCGCACAATATGAGGGTTGCTTATATCGTTAGTATAGATGCTGTCGTTCTTATAAGTGAAGAAACCGAAGCCGTACTGTGCCGCCTTGCGTTCGAGGTAAGGAATCATGCCTGCATTGACACGTTTCTCGTACATTACCTCGCCCGTCGCCATGTTGATTATTTGCCCGCCGTTGTACGAAAGCACATAGCCGCCATACTTGTCGAGTTCAATATCCTTAGCTACAGGCAGGAGACCGAAAGTAGGGCGACCCGAAGCCAGCGCCAAGCGTACACCCATCTGCTGCACCTTAATAAGCGTAGCTCTCATGCGGGCGGTGATTATGTTGTCGTTGTTGAGAAGAGTGCCGTCAACATCCAGCACAATAAGTTTGTAATCCATTGTTTTAAGTTTTTAATTAATTAGTTATGAGCCTGACAGTTCACGAAACATACGAAAAGCGTCGTCAGGAAAGAGCGAGTCGTGGACGATACCCGATATTGAGCGTATCATTGCTACGGGCGACGACGACTGAAACACGTTCCTGCCTACGTCGATACCGGCAGCTCCCTCGCTGATAGCGCGGCAATACGTTTCGAGCGCTTTCTGTTCCGTCATCTTCTTGCCGCCGGCTACTATCACCGGCACAGGGCAGTTGTTCATTACCCGAGCAAAGTTTTTCTCGGTATAATATGTCTTGATGATAGAAGCTCCATTCTCGGCGCAGACGCGGGCAAACATTGCATAGTAAGCGGCGTCGCGCTCCTGATGGTTAATGGGGACGACGGCCATGACCGGTATGTCGTACCTGTTGCCGGCGTCAACTGCAGCCGACAGGTTGGCTATCATGCGGGCTTCCTGCTTGTCGCCGAGCGCCACCGTTACAGCTATTGCAGAGGCGTTGAGGCGCAAGGCTTCGGTTATGTCTATCAGACTGTCGTTGTTAAGCTCGGACAACTCTGTCGAGCCTGCCGAAAAACGCAGACATACGGGCTTGCGACTGCTCACCGGAACTATCGAGCGCACTACTCCTCGCGTACATATTATGGAATCGGAGAAATGTATCAACGGCACGATTGAAGCGCTTAGACTGTCGATGCCGGTAGTAGTCGCCATTATCGAACCATGGTCGAAAGCGAGCATCACTGTTCGTCCGGTCTTGGGATTGAATATGCGGCTAAGTCGATTTTTCATTCCCCAGCCTGCATTGTCCATGCCTTTGAGGAAGCAGGAATAGTCGGTCGGCGTCATACTGTCGCTCGTGTCGAGCATCAATTCTTCTTTTTCAGTCATAAAGAGTTCTTTTAAAAAGTTCAGTCATAACGTTTTCGTTTACAAGGTTTTCGTTTACAAAAGAGGTCGGCAGGCTTAACCCCACCGACCTCAAATGATAAACAGAATAATAACAATACACTATTTATTAGTGTCCATAATAACAACGCGGTTCCAGTTGTTGATTTCGTATGGCTGCTGGGTATCGCCCTTCCACTCAATCGAAATCTTATCTGTCGGGATACCGTATTTCTCGTTCAAACGCTTTGCTACCGTCTTGGCGCGTCTTTCGGAAAGACCCTGGTTATAGTCGGCAGTACCGGTATTCTTGTCTGCATATCCAACAACCTTAACAGACAAACTGTGCTTCTTGATATATTCTGATGTGTTGAATATGAAGCCTTCCTGATTCTTATCTATAACCGAACTGTTCAAGCGGAAGAATACAACGTTCTTCAGGCTTTCGACAGATTCGACGACAGGAACTGCTTTCGGGCAGTCGGGACAAGATTTAGGACGTTTACTCAACTCATCGTTCTGAGCGCGCAATGCGTTAATCTGCGAGTTGAGGTCGTTCAGCAGGTCATAATCCATAGGTTCGATAACTTCGAAGTCGGTGCGACCAAGCTTGAAGTTAAAACCTGCCAAGCCCTGAAATACCCGATCTTCTTCCTGACCCATGTCGATACGGTTGAATGCCTCGTTGTAGAGACCGTACTGACCTTCGAGGAAGAGATCTACACGCTGGCTCAGACGGATTGGTATCTGAATTCCCAAGTTGACGGACGGCGATTCCGAGCGTTTGAACTCTTGCGAGTACTTACCGGCGCGAATAGCATAGCCGACGCCGGCAAACGGAATGATACGAACTACTTTCTTCTCGTTGTAAGGAGCCCAGTAGTTAGTGATGTCCAACATAAGATCGGCGTGCAGGTTTCCATACATGAAATCCTGCTGGGTCAAAGTCCTTGAAAGACTTCCGCCTTGAATGGCATAGTAGAAATTCTTCAACTGACCGCCATTAAACTGCAGACGATAAGCGAAATATGGATTATACCACTTTCCTACCGATAGAGCGCCTGCCCAATTCAAACGGTCGCCTAAAGCAGCCTCGCCGTTCTGATCACCGAAGTACGCGCTCAAACCTCCGCCAAGCGAAATGAATACGTTGTCGGTAGCAGCGTTCTTCTTAAAGTTCGTTTTAGAACCATTTTCCGTACTAAAACCTACTTGCGGCTGATATTGCTGTGCTGTAACAGTCATCATTGCGCCACATAAAAAAGCAAACAGTAAAACCTTAATTTTCATAATTATACAATTTTAATTTGACATAAATAATCATACTTTCAGTACGATTTCCCGAAGAAAATCGAACAAATTTACGTGCAAAGATAAAGGCTTTTTGTTATATAAAAAAATTTTTGGGCGTTTTTTTTTGCTCTCCTTGCGAAAAAAAAATCTTCTCGGATATAATTATCTGATAATCAATATTCTAAAAATTACGTTTTCGAGATTATTTTTCAACACGTATATCTGCCTTCAAACTTCTGATTTCTACCTTCTATCTTCTAATTTAATCAAGTATTGTCCGTAAGGATTTTTGAGCATAGGTTCGGCGAGGGCATGCAGTTTGACCGCATCTATCCAGCCATTGCGATAGGCTATCTCTTCGAGGCAGGCTATCTTTAAACCCTGACGGCTCTCGATTACTTCTACGAAAGTTGACGCTTCCGAGAGGGATGCGTGCGTGCCGGTATCCAGCCAGGCAAAGCCGCGTCCTAATAATTTGACTTTAAGCGCATTATCCTCAAGGAAACACTGATTGACGGTAGTGATTTCAAGTTCGCCGCGAGCTGAAGGTTTGATGCTGCGCGCTACCTCAACGACGCGGTTAGGATAGAAATATAGCCCTACGACGGCGTAGTTCGACTTGGGGTGCTGCGGTTTCTCTTCTATGCTCGTTACGTTGCCGGATTCATCAAAAGCAGCTACTCCGTAGCGTTCGGGGTCGTTGACGTAATAACCGAAGACGGTAGCATTGCCCTGTTTGATGTTCTCGACTGCATCGCAAAGCATCTGCGAAAAGCTCTGACCATAGAAGATATTATCGCCCAGCACAAGGCATACGCTATCTGCGCCGATGAAGTCTGCGCCGATGATAAAAGCCTGCGCTAATCCGTCGGGCGAGGGTTGCTCGGCATACTCGAAACGGACGCCGAAATCGCTTCCGTCGCCAAGCAGACGGCGAAAGCCCGGCAAGTCCTGAGGCGTTGAGATGATAAGTATCTCGCGTATCCCTGCCAGCATCAAGACCGAGATAGGATAATATATCATCGGCTTGTCATAAACGGGAAGCATCTGCTTCGAGACCCCTTTGGTGATAGGGTACAAACGTGTGCCGGACCCACCGGCTAAAACTATTCCTTTCATACTTAATATCTATTTTCTGTTATTGCGAGGTACTTTCTCCCCGTCATTGGTAGCGAACTCCCCGTCATTGCGAGCAAATTCCCCGTCATTGCGAGGTACGAAGCAATCTAATTTCTAACTTCTAATTTCTAATTTCTAATTCTTCCTGATTCTTATTCTTATTGCATTCTTGACCGGTTTCTCGCTGATAAAGATAAGGTAGCCTCCGCCGCCGGCGCCAGATATCTTCCATCCTAAAACATCCGATTTATACCTGTCCAGCTCTGTCCGCACATCTTCAGGAAGCATGTTGGGAAACATCGCTATCTGTGCTTCGAAGCTTGCTACCGATGCACGTCCCCATGCTCCGGCGTCGCGGTCAGTTATAGCCTGCCAGCACGCTTCGGTAGCAATACTGAGCGCTTTAGCCTTTACTGCGTTTATACTTTTGCCGGTCAGGACGTCGAATGATTCCCGTCGCGGATACTGCGGCACGAGCCACAGGCGTTGCTCTATCCACGTCAGCAAATCGCTGTCGGTGATGCTGTCAATCTTTACAGGCCAGTATCCGTCGTTGTAGTGGAAGCGGTTCAAGCCGGGCATCACTATCCCCAGCGAGTCCTGCGAACCGCTGACATACTGTGTTCCGGGCGGGTTCTCGAAGCAGAACAGAGTGCGACCAAGTATCTCACGGTTGCCTTCGGGTATGTCGGTGTGCCACATTTCAATAGCTTTCTTGCGCGAGCTTGTTGACATGCCGCTACGGTCGTTGAATTCGTAGTCAGGCTCGACGCAAATCGTTATGACAGCGCCGGGGTAAAGTTTGTTGACATACGGCTGATCTAACCAGCCACCCGCCAAATCAAGGCGATAAGGAATAAGACATTCATTGCGCAGAGCCGAAGTAGAGCGAGTCGGCAGGCCGCTGTGCGGGATACGTTTGCTGACGACATACCGTATGCCGAGTTCGTTGCAGAACCGCTCTTTAGCAGGCGAGTGTCCATCGCTGTTGACGAAGAAAATGTCAGGCTGCAGGCGGCGCACGTCGTCGATGAAATCCAATATCCCGCTACCGCTGTTTATCCACGCATCTTTCACGACTTTCAACGCGCTTACCATATATAATCTTTCGGCGTCGGTATTGATGGTCTTGCGTGCTTTCAGTTCGTCGATAGTTTTGTCTGAACCTATGCCCACATAGAGGTCGCCATAGGTTGCGGCCTCCTCAAAGAAGGCCACATGACCGCTGTGAAGCATATCATAGCATCCGCTTACAAAAACTTTTTGTTTCATCTATAATAATTTTTTAGAGCACAAAAGTACGCATTTTTTGGTAGATATTAAATTTAATATTACCTTTACACCTTCAATTTATATCTTTTTTTATATGAAAACAACGATAGAAGAACGCTGGGGAACTCACCCGAATGATGTTAAGCGCTACGACACCAAGCAGTTGAGAAATGAGTTTGTGGTGGACAGACTCTTTGCTGCCGACGAAGCGCTAATGGTTTATACCCATAACGACCGTCTGATTATCGGCGGCGCGTGGCCGGTCAACGAAGCTATCCACCTTGAAACGGTCGCACTGATACGCTCCGAGTATTTCTGCGAGCGGCGTGAAGCAGGCATTATATGTATTGAAAATGAAGGCCTTGTAGTGGTTGACGGAACGGAATATCCGATGTCTTACAAGGACGCCCTCTATGTAGGACGCGGCTCTAAGGAGGTTATTTTCAAGAGCTTGGATGCGGTCAAACCGGCGAAATTCTACTTCGCTTCCTCGCCTGCGCATACCGCTTATCCTACGGCCGCTATCACTCGAGAGATGCGACGGACAAGAGAACTCGGCGTAAAAGCGCTGTCGAACGAGCGCACGCTAAATCAGTTGATATTAAATGAAATAGTCCCGTGTTGCCAGCTACAGATGGGTTTGACCGAGATAAAGGAAGGCAGCGTCTGGAACACTATGCCGCCGCATACTCATTCGCGTCGCATGGAGGCTTACTTCTACTTCAAAGTGCCGGAGGAACAGGCCGTTTGCCACTTTATGGGGCAGCCGCAGGAGACGCGGCATCTTTTCCTTGCTAACGAGCAGGCGGTCATATCGCCCTCATGGTCGATTCATTCGGCCGCCGGCACAAGCAACTATACGTTTATATGGGCGATGTGCGGCGAAAATCTTGCTTACGACGATATGGACACTTTCACCGCCGACAAACTCAGATAACCAAATAACTTAATATAAATATGAAACGAATTGTATTGTTAATTTCAGCGTTTAGCGCGATGTTATCCTGCCGTCCGGGCAATGAGATAACAGTGATCAATCCGGGAGAGTTCGACCGCAGCGAAGTAGCGGAGGTCGCTTCCGACCAACTCCAGCCCCTTCCTTCGGGCAAGGCTTACATCGTTATGACAAAGCAGGGCGAGGTCTTGCCGTCGCAACTTTCGTACGATGGCAAGCTACTCATCTTTGTGGACTTGAAAGCCAAAGAAACTGTAACGTACACCGTCAAGACGGGCGCTCC
>JAITNE010000217.1 GCA_031290635.1 Tannerella sp.
AATCATCCGCAGTTTATATCCACGAATTACACGAATTGCACGAATTGCCTGCCGGATGTATAAATTTCTCCACGGATTTCACGGATTTCACGAATTCAGGGTCTGTGCTTTTCAAACTCAAGTTTGAGCTGCTCAAAAATAGTTCTGAGCCGCTCAAAAAAAAGAATTACAAGATTGCTTCGTTCCTCGCTGACGGCAGGAGACCGTCACCAACGTGTCGCACATCCGTCGGCAATTCTCCATTCGGGCAGGCGCAAGGCCAGCCCCTACAATCACGGTACGCCATTTCTAATTTCTAATTTCTAATTTCTAATTTCACCACCCGAGAGATACTGTTGCAGGTCATCTGCCGAGATATTAGTTATCAGTTCTCCGTTTGTAGCTATGGAGATTTTGCCGCTTTCTTCGGAAACTATTATCACCAGCGCATCGGTTTCGTGCGACATTGTAAGACCTGCGCGATGCCTTGTACCGAAGTTCTTCGACATAACAATATTGCGGTCAACCGGCAGCGTACATCCAGCCGCTTTGATTTCATTTCCGACGATAATCATGGCGCAGTCGTGAAGCGGACTGTTCTTGAAGAATATCGACTCGATCAGCCGCGTATTAACTTCAGCCCTGAACACCTCGCCGGTGCGGATGTACTGCGACAGATTGTTGTCCCTCTGCACCACAATCAGCGCCCCCGTCCGGCTCTTCGCCATATTGATGCACGCCAGCGTCAGAGGCGTGATGTACTCGCTGTCGTCCTTGTCGGTTTTATGTTCAAACAGATTCCGGAAGAGCTTGAAGCCTGTTTTGTTGCCTACATCCTTCAGGAAGTTGCGTATTTCATTTTGAAACAACACTACCAGCACAAAGAATCCTACGTTGATAACCGTATCCAGAATAGCGCCCGTCAGTTGCATGTCGAGCACCCGCGAAGTCAGCAGCCAGACTACAATCACCGAAACCACGCCTCCAAATATGGCCAGATTACCCGAACTGCGCATCAGTTTGTAGGTATAATACATCAACGCAGCCACCAGAAGTATGTCTATCACATCTTTTATTCCAAACGATAACATAACATTAAGATTTTAGTTTACTGATAATTTCTACCGCCTCAACCGCCGCGCGAACATCATGAACCCGCAGTATATCCGCGCCGTTAAGCAGCGCAAAAGTATTCAACACCGTCGTTCCGTTGAGGCTCTCCGCAGGCGTACAGTTCAGAAGATTATACAACATGCTTTTGCGGGATACGCCGACCAGAATCGGACAGTCGAACATCGTCCCGAACTCGTGCAGCCGAGCCATCAGTTCATAATTACGGTCTAAAGTCTTGCCGAATCCAAAGCCGGGGTCGATGATAACATCGTTCACTCCCATCTGCCTCAACACACGGAGTTTCTCCGCAAAATACAACATCACATCTTCAATCAAATCATCATAGTCGGTCAGCTGCTGCATGGTTTGCGGCGTACCGCGAAGATGCATCAGTACGTAAGGCACATTCAACTCGGCTACCACAGGAAACATCTCCGCGTCAAGACTTCCTCCCGAAATATCGTTAATCATAGCCGCGCCGTACTCCAAAACCGCCCGACGCGCTATCTCAGCCCTGAAAGTATCTACCGAGACGGGCGTGTCGGGATAATGAGCCTGCAAGTACTTCAGCGCCGGCAGCAATCGCGTCCATTCCTCTTCTGAGGAGACGGTCGCGGCGTCCGGTCGCGTCGAATAACCGCCGATATCGACGATAGAGCCGCCTTCTTCGAGGATGCAATCCACACGCCGCGCGATAGCCTCTTCGCCCGACGTCCTGCTTTCGGCATGGAACGAGTCGGGCGTAAGGTTGAGAATCCCCATCACAAGGGGTTTGTCAACTGATATCAGTTTTCCTTTTATGTTCAACATCAACATTTTTTGTCCGCAAAAGTAGGTAATTTAAGTAAGAAAACCTATCTTTGCACCCAAAAATAATTCAAAATCATGAATATATCCGATCTTTATTCGCTTTTTAAGCTACATCCCAAAATCACTACCGACAGCCGCAATTGCCCGTTCGGTTCTATCTTTTTCGCCCTCAAGGGAGCTTCGTTCGACGGCAATAAATTCGCCTCCCAAGCTATTGCGAAAGGTTGCGCCTTCGCGATTATCGACAATCCCGAATATCTGCTCGACTCTCGCACTATCCTCTTCGACGACGCCCTGCGCGCACTGCAAGACCTCGCCAATATGCACCGCAAAGCTATGCGGACAACAGTGATAGCCATCACCGGCACTAACGGCAAAACTACAACCAAAGAACTGATAGCTGCCGTCCTGTCAACGACATACCGCACGCTCTACACTCAGGGCAACCTGAATAACCATATCGGAGCGCCTCTGACGCTGCTGCAACTGACGCGCGAACACGAGTTTGCGGTTATCGAGATGGGCGCAAGTCACCCCGGCGACATACGCGATTTAGCCAATATCGTCGCCCCCGACTACGGCATTATCACCAACATCGGACAGGCGCATCTCGAAGGTTTCGGCTCGCTCGAAGGCGTTCTCCGCGCTAAGGCCGAACTCTACGACTATATCCGTCGCAGCAAAGGCAAAGTCTTCATCAATCAGAACGATCGCGCCTTGCGTTCTATTTGCACGCACTTGCAGAAGATAACCTACGGATACGCCCACAAGGAAGCGCCATTAGTAGGAGGAGTTTTGGTGAGTAGCGAGCCGTATCTTTCTTTCAAATGGAAGCATAGAGTGAAAGAATTTTCGGAGTATCGCAATCAAAAATTTTACCTCGCCAACACACATCTTGTAGGCGATTACAATATGATGAACGCTCTGGCGGCGATTGCGGTCGGCATGTACTTCGACGTCCCTCCGGCGACAATTAACGACGCCATAGAGACTTATCAGCCCTCGAACAACCGTTCGCAACTGTTGCGCACAAAGCATAACGTGCTTGTCATAGACGCCTACAACGCCAATCCGAGCAGCATGAGGGTGGCAATAAACAACTTCAACGTCTCCTGCGGTCATCCGAAAGCCCTGATTCTCGGCGACATGCTCGAACTCGGCGACCAAAGCCCGACCTTGCATTACGAGATACTGCAACTTGTGGCGACAGGGCAGTTCGAGAGGGTGATGCTTGTAGGGGAGAAGTTCGGCGCAGCGGCAGGGCAGGTCGGTTCGTCGGCCGTCGGCACGGGACACAAGTGTTTTGCAACTGTAGAAGAGTTGAACGAATACATCAGTCTGCATCCCATTCAGAGCTATAATATTCTTATCAAAGGCTCGCACGGAATGCAACTCGAAAAAGTTATAGAAAGATTATAATGATGTAGAGACGGGGCGTGCCCCGTCTGTATTTCATGTGCAGACGGGATGTGTCCGTCATCGGTCGGCACGAATCAACCTTGATTTTTAATTGGGCAGGGGCAAGACCAGCCCCTGCGAAACTCCGAACAGATAATCGCTGTTGCGGCGGCTACGTTGAGCGATTCGGCCGCATGTAGAGACGGAGGAAACGACGGGATATAGAGCCGTTCGCCGACAAGCGACGCTGTGGCCGGACGGATGCCGTTGCCTTCGTTGCCAATCACTATGACGCCGTTCTGCGGGAGGCGTTTTTCGTAGATGTTGTCGCCTTCGAGAAATGCTCCGTAAACGGGCGCGTCCTCCCTGTGCTGCGAGAGATAGGTCGGGAGGTCGGCGTAATGAACTTTTACTCGCGAGAGCGCTCCCATTGTGGCTTGCACGGTTTTGGGACCGAAGGCGTCGGCACAGTCGGGGCTGCAGACAAGGTGAGCGATACCGAACCAGTCGGCTATGCGGATGATAGTTCCCAGGTTGCCGGGGTCTTGTACGCCGTCGAGGGCGAGTATCAGTTGTTCTTCGGGTGATGCTTCGGCGATGGAGAAGGTCGGTCGGCGGAAGACGGCAAAGACGTCCTGCGGGGTCTTGAGCAGGCTTATCTTGCTGATTTCGTCGGCGTCGTCGGCGAGGAGGAGTTCGCGGGCGGGGATGTTGCCCTGCGTAGCCATCCATGAAGCGCGTGCAAGTAGCAGCTCGCACTCGAAGGTGTAGAGCATGTCGGCTACTAATTTGTTGCCTTCGGCGATGAAGAGTTGCTTCTCGTCGCGATGTTTCTTCATCCCCAGCAAACGGATTTCTTTTATTTGAGCTTTACTTAACATATATCTAAAGTTTATATCCACAAAATTTTTTATCCACGAAATTTTTTATCCACGAATTACACGAATTACACGAATTGCCTACGGAAGAAGTTGTCCACGAATTGCACTAATTGCACGAATTTAGTTACCCAGATTATATTTACATAATTAACATGATATTCAGAATTTACATGATATTCAGAATTTACATAATGATCAATTCGCGCACATGTC
>JAITNE010000030.1 GCA_031290635.1 Tannerella sp.
ATCCCTTAGCGAAACCGTGAAACGCAGTTTGTATCCGGTATTGCGCAACCAAATCGTCGGTAAAAGCGAACAGGACGCAGCTAATTTGTTGCTTAATTTTGTACAGTTTGCCTTTCAATATAAAATCGACGAAGAACAATTCGGTTATGAACGTCCGCTTTTTGCCGATGAAACCTTCTTTTATCCGTTCAGCGATTGTGAAGACAGGGCTATACTTTACTCCGTATTAGTTCGGGAATTATTGGGTTTGGAAGTTGTTTTGCTGCATTATCCCGGTCACTTGGCAACGGCAGTACATTTCAATGAGGCTGTACAAGGCGATTATTTGATGATTGACGGCAGGAAATTTCTGGTTTGCGATCCTACTTACATCGGCGCTCCTATCGGCATAACAATGGAAGAATACAAGCAAACACAGGCAAAAGTGGTAAGAATTTAAAAATCACCGACAAAGTCTTTGCAAATCCCCAATTGTCAATTAATTTCATTACTTTTGCAGCGTATTTAAAACAAAAATGATTTGAAAAATTTTGAAGAACTGGGCGTATCGCCCGAATTAGTCAAGGCAGTTAGCGAGATGGGGTTCGATGCTCCCATGCCTGTTCAAGAGGAAGTTATTCCTCTACTTCTGCAAAACGCGGGTGATATTATTGCCCTCGCACAGACGGGTACAGGCAAAACTGCTGCTTACGGACTGCCTGTACTCCAGCAAACAGACACTAACCTGCGTCGTCCGCAGACGCTTATCCTCTGCCCTACCCGCGAGCTGTGCCTGCAGATAGCTTCCGACCTCAACGACTACTCCAAATACGTTGACCGACTCTCCGTGCTGCCCGTTTATGGCGGTTCAAGCATTGAAAGCCAGATCAGGACGCTATCCAAAGGAGTACATATTATCGTTGCAACGCCGGGCAGACTGCTCGACCTGATGAACCGCCGCGTAGCCGACCTCTCGACCGTCCGCAACGTTATCCTCGACGAAGCCGACGAGATGCTTTCCATGGGATTTGAAGACAGCATCATCGCCATACTCGCCGCTGTACCGCAGGAGCGCAACATGCTGCTCTTTTCAGCCACCATGCCCCATGAAATAGAGAAGATAACTACAAAATACATGCGGACGCCTGTAAAAGTAGTCATCGGAAGAAAAAATCAGGGCAATGAGAACATCCGGCATATTTACGTAACTGTACATGCTAAGGACAAATACCTGGCGCTAAAGCGAATCGCCGATTATTATCCCAACATTTACGGAATAATATTTTGCCGTACCCGTCGCGAAACTCAGGAGATAGCCGACAGCCTCATCCACGACGGCTACAACGCCGACGCCCTCCACGGCGAACTGACCCAGCAGGCGCGCGACTTCGTCATGCAGAAGTTTCGCCACCGCAACCTGCAGCTGCTTGTCGCTACAGACGTTGCCGCGCGAGGTTTGGATGTGGACGACCTCACCCACGTCATCCACTACGGTCTGCCCGACGAAGCCGAAGCCTACACCCACCGTAGCGGACGCACCGCCCGCGCCGGCAAGACGGGCATATCGCTTTCGATCTGCCACACAAAAGAGAAAGGTCGCCTGCGCAAGATAATGGAGACCATCAGCGGCAAGTTTGAACAGGGCAAAATCCCTGACAACAAGACTATTTGCGAGAAGCAACTGTTTAACTTTGTCGATAAAATAGAGAAAGTCGAAGTAAACGAAGCCGAGATAGCCGAGATAATGCCTGCCATCTATCGCAAGCTCGAATGGCTTGAAAAGGAAGACGTCATCAAACGCATCATCTCGCTTGAGTTCAACCGCCTTATCGACTATTACCGCAACGCTCCGAGCATAGAGCCGGTTGACGACAGCAGACCCTACAGAGAGAAGTCGAAGGACGGCAAGAGCCGCGAAAAGGACGGCGGACGCTCGCAGCGCAGACTCTCTGCCGACCATGCCGAGGGTGATATGAAGATACTCAAACTCAATTTCGGTCGGCGCGACACTCTCATTCCTCCGCAGCTTATCGACCTTGTCAACCATTGCGTTAAAGGACGTCGCATAGATATAGGACGAATCGAGCTGCATGATGATTTCACGCTCTTTGAGGTCAATAAAGAAGACGCCGGCAGAGTTATGGATCAGATGAACTCGTTTGAGGTCGAGGGCAGGAAAATTCATGTCCTCCCGTCGGAAAAGAAAATAGAGCGCGACAAGCGACGGAAAAGCGCTGTCAACAAAGGATTTCCGAGTAGAAGCGACGGGAAAAACAAAGGTCGTAGAAAAAAATAACTTCCTGTTATTTTGATTATATCGAATATTTGTACTACTTTTGCTGCATCGGTAATGAAAACAAAACTGAATAACGGGCGTTGAATATTGGGAAAATAATGTTTTTTCGAGTTCACAAGATACTGATATTCATAGTTTCCCGCCCGTTATATAGAAAAGAGATAAATCTTGCTTAGGAAACAGCAGGGGAATAAAATTTTGGGCATCATGAAACAAATTGTAATTTGCTTTTTATTACTAATCGGGACGGCTACAACCCTCCATTCGCAGGACAAACTTGTGCTTATCAGCGGCAAAACGATCGATGTGAAAGTACAACAGGTTCTTGACGATATCGTTAAATATACATATCCGGGTGAGATAGATATGTATCAACGTCCCAAGTCAGGCATTGCATACATCCTGTATGCAAACGGCAAGAAGGATACTTTCGACAAGAACTACCGCGATAAGGAGACGGGCAGTTCTGCTACTGCTTCGAGCCGCTCGTCTGCCGCAACATCTCGCTCATCTGCTGAAAGCAGCCGCTTGTCTTCGGACGATGGGATACCCTGGCAGGACGTCAAGACTACCTTCTCGGAAGCCGACGTATCCAAGATGAAGCGTTTGCAGCGCATCTCGGCAGTCTCGACCGTTAGCTACAAAGACGCCGTGCAGCAGCTCAAGAAGAAAGCGGCGGCTATCGGCGGCACTATCATCCTTATTATGGACGTACCCGAAAACGCTGAAAGCAGTGAAACGGAAGTTATGGGTATAGCCTACCGCGACGAGGCTTCGGAATATACTCCCAAGACCTCTAACGAGCGTACTTCGACGCCGGTCGAGAACTCGGCGAATGCACGTCGCCGTCGCATTGCTCAGCAGCTGGACAGCTACAACAGCGAAGCCGACATTCAACCCGTGCAGAGCACGCGCAGCAGCAGTAACTCTACGAGCACGCGCCAGCAACAGTCTGCCGCCCAGCGCGAAACTGCCGCCGAGAGCCAAACCTTCGACAACGACGATTCGCCCGACGCGGTTTATCTGCTCAGCGGTCGTATTATTCACGGCACTATCCAGGAGTACGACCCTGAAGACTTCGTCAGCATTCGCACTCCTACCGGCAAGGTCTCCGAGTTCTCGATGGATGACGTCAAGCGGGTAGTACGCGGCAAAGGTAATCAGAGCGCCGCCCGCGCAGGCAGTTCCAAACAGCAATCCGGCCAACGCGGTTCAAGGCAAAACTATGACGACGGCTACGGTAACGGCGCGTTCACAAGCGGCTACAAAGGCACATTCAACGCCGGATACAATCTCGCCATGGGAGTAGCTGAAAAAGGCAGCTTCGGCTTTCACACAAGTCATGGTTATCAGCTTAACGAATACCTTTATGTCGGCGTAGGCGCAGGTCTTAATTTCAATCTGCCCCGCGACCCGACCATGCAGTTGGACGCAAGTACCGTCAAGTACATTAAGGATGACAGGTATCAATCCGTGCAAGGTCATTTCACGCCTGTTGATTCGCTGACATACATGTACGGCGCCGACACGATGTACATGACTGTTCCGATTTTCCTTGACGTACGCGGTTATCTGCCGATGGAGAACTTGCCGATCACTCCGTTTGCCATGCTTCGCGTCGGTTATACATTTAATCTAAGCGACGGTTTCGGAGGTATGGGATTGTTTGTTAATCCTGCTATCGGAGCTTCTTATCAACTAACTCCCAGGATTGGACTGAACTTCAGCATTGGATATATGCGCCAAAGTCTGGGCGTAATCAAAAACGGATATAGAGTCGGTAACGATGTCTACGACCTTCCAAAGTATGGCTTTTACTATGAGGACGCAACCAAATCCGGACAAAAGCTTCATAACACTGCTACGCACGGCATAAGTTTGCAGTTGGGGGTAGAGTTTTGAAAAAGTCAGGGATAGAAGGTTGAAGCAATCAGGAACAGTATTTTGAAAAAGCAGAAGTTCCCGCTATTTGAGGGCGTTAAGATTCTCGGAGTAGCAGCCGAAGGTAAAGCTATCGCCAAGGTAAACGAGATGGTAGTCTTTGTACCCTGGGTTGTGCCGGGCGACGTTGTAGATATCCAAATAACAAAAAAACGTCATAATTACGCTGAAGGGCGTGCCGTCGGTATTCGCGAATACTCGACGGTACGCTCTCAGCCTTTTTGCGAGCATTTCACGGTTTGCGGAGGGTGCAAGTGGCAGAATCTTCCCTACGATGAGCAGTTGCGCTACAAGCAACAGCAGGTAACCGACAATATCACCCGTATAGGCAAGGTCGAGTACGACGAGCTACGCCCGATTACAGGCTCGGCTCAGACCGTTTGCTATCGCAACAAGTTGGAATACACATTCTCGAACCGTCGCTGGCTCACTTTCGAGGAGATGGATCTCGTGCAGGACGCTGCTTCGCACAACGGCGCGGGTTTTCATATCCCCGGAAAGTTCGACAAGGTCTTGGATATTAATAAATGTTGGCTTCAGGAGGATATTTCAAACCGCATCCGTTTGTTTATCAAGAATTATTGTCTGGCTCACGAGCTGCCTTTCTTTGATTTACGCGAGCAAACCGGTTTCATTCGCACGATTATTGTGCGCACATCCTCGACGGGCGAGCTTATGCTTATTGTTACTTTATTTCGAGATGATGAAGACGAAATCGAACGTCTGATGACTGCCGTAAAAGATAATTTCCCCGAAATAACATCGCTGCTGTATGTTGTCAACAATAAATGCAACGACACTATCACCGACCTCGACGTTCTTACGTTCAGCGGCAAAGATCATCTGATGGAGAAGATGGAAGACCTGCAGTTCAAGATTAGTCCGAAGTCGTTTTACCAGACTAACAGCCTGCAAGCCTGCAAACTTTATTCGACAGTCCGCGAGTTTGCGGCGCTGACAGGCTCTGAAACAGTTTACGATTTATATACCGGAACAGGCACAATAGCCTGCTTCATCGCCCGAAGCGCGGACAGAGTTATCGGCATAGAATACGTTCCCGAAGCCATCGAAGACGCCCGCGAGAATGCGAATCTCAATAATCTGCACAACCTCGAATTTTTCGCCGGCGACATGAAAGACATCCTTACTTCATCCTTCATAGCCGAGCACGGCAGTCCCGACGT
>JAITNE010000049.1 GCA_031290635.1 Tannerella sp.
CGTTCCGGTTCTATCCACATTTCGTCCCTGACGGGACTTTGGACGACGACGTGTTTCTGTTCTACCAACATCTTGTCCCTAACGGGACAGGGACGCTATATCGAAACGAGCGGCGTGTATCATCATCAATTCGAAGGACAATATATTCAAACAACGTCATCACTTCTTGTTTAATTTTTTTATAGGGACTCGCAATGACGATACCGTTATCCTGCAAAAAAAAGAAATCCTAACTTCTAACTTCTAATTCCTAACTTCTAATTTCTAATTTCTAATTTCTAATTTCTAACTTCTAATTCCTAATTCACACAATAATTCCAACGACCTTGCGTTATTCTATTACGAACATAATATTCGATTTTTATGAAACAGTTGATTTTTACATTCTTCGCAATAATCTTTTGCTACTCCGTCTTCTTCGACAACGACAAGAAGGCGGTGGTTGTTGACGACGTAAACTATTTAAACCTTGATGCTCCTTCTTTTATCAACACCAAGAGCGATACCATGACCTATTATGCTTTTCCGCTTTTAGAGTACAACAAGGCTACCTCTCTACTTGAGTCGTCCAAAATATATCAAACCCCGTTTATAACTCGTTAAGTCCTCAGATTTATGGGCATTGAGCAAGGCTTATTCAGGCGGACGGAGCTGTTGCTCGGCGACGAGCTGATGGACAGGATTGCCGCTCAAAAGGTGATAATATTAGGATTGGGGGGCGTAGGCAGTTGGTGCGCCGAAAGCCTTGTACGCTCAGGCGTCCGCAGCCTTACCTTAGTAGATTCAGACCGTATATGCGTTACCAATATCAACCGTCAACTGATGGCGACGGTCAAAACCGTAGGCGAAGTTAAGGTCGAAGCGCTGAAACGGCGTCTTCTGGAAATCAATCCTTCAGCCTGCATTGACGCACTCCAGATGATTTACAGCAAAGAAACATGCGAATCGCTGCAACTCGATAGCTACGACTATATCATCGACGCTATCGACAGCCTCGAACACAAGGTGCATCTGATACAAACAGCTACCGGTACGCACGCCGGTTTCTTTTCATCTATGGGAGCAGCGCTCAAGATGGACCCTTCGAGGATTCGTGTGGCAGAGTTTTGGAAAGTAACAGGCTGTCCATTAGGAGCGGCTTTGAGGCATAAGGTCAGAAAAAGCGGTCTGATGCCGGCTAAACAATTCCTTTGCGTTTATAGCGATGAACTCTTAGCCAACCGCGGACGTAATAACTCCTGCGGAACGGAACGATGCCTTTGTCCGAAGTCAATCAGCGCTCCGGGCGATCCTGAATTAATCAATCACGAATGGTGCAGTCTGAAAGCGCAAATCAACGGCACAATAGCCCATACAACAGCTATCTTCGGCTTCACACTCGCCGGCCTTGTAATGCAAGCAATAACATGTGAGGATTTTTGAGACGTCCATAATGCACAATCACATGCAGATACGGTTCAGAAAAAATACATGAAGACGCTTGACAA
The DNA here is from genome assembly GCA_031290635.1 of Tannerella sp. Classification (GTDB taxonomy): domain Bacteria; phylum Bacteroidota; class Bacteroidia; order Bacteroidales; family Tannerellaceae; genus Tannerella. The sequence continues at coordinate 1,488 of JAITNE010000049.1, forward strand.
GCGATGATTCGTAACGTCGTGAGTATCGTTGACTTTACCCGATGCAGGGTTGATAGCGCCGTACCAAGCCGTCGAAAGCGTGTATTCAAGCCCAAGATGCCAATGCGGCAAGACGTAGCGCAGGCAGTAGCTGATATTCACGAAACGGTCTATATCCAGCCCCAATCCGTAAACATTATCGGCGACTGTAAGCGACTTCGACGTTCCCAGATTCTTCGTATATCCGGCGAAAAGGCTGCTCTGGTACTTGCTGCCATAGACAAGGTTGAGCCATGAAGTAGAATGTCGGAAAGGCACATAATCCTGTTGCCCTGTAACCGGGTCGATAGCGCTCACTCCAAATCCTCCAATCATCGTTGTATGAGTTTGGTTTTCGGCTAATACCGACTTGGCCGATACGGAGAAATCCTTAGTAGAATATTTGGCGTGCAAGTCATACGAGAATCCCGTCAGACGCTCATCTACCTTATAAGTCTTGCCTGACATAACCGATTGCAAGCGGGGTTTGATAGACGTCATATCCACGCCGCCTCCAACGAGCCAATTGTCAGCCTTGTAATCCAGACCGGCATACAACTCCGGCAGCACTCCGTCCTTGATATACTTCTCGCTCTTGCCTTCAGCGCCTACAGTGAGGTATATAAGCTGCCAAAGCGCGGCGGCAGTAAACTTGAAACCGCTATTTGCATATTGATAGCTGATTTGCGGACTGCGGTTGAAGGGCTGAAAAGGCGACCCTGTAGAGAGGTCGAGAATGTTAGGCGCTACCTCTCCGAAGAGCGGATGCCAGGTCTGCCCCATAGTCAGCGTCGAACCGCCCTGCCACGCCAATCGCAGGTAAGCATGACGGATACGCAACATAAATTGCATGTTGTTAGTACCTCCAAGATCGGTCTCAACCTTGGCCGTAGTCCTGGCCGCGCCTACGTCAGGCCCCTTCATGTCAATCCCAAAGCGGGTCGTGAATGAATAGAAACTGCCGTTGGGCGTTGCGTTGAGGTCTTTGCCCTCGGCGTCCTTAGCCACATCCTTTGGAAAAAGGTAGAACAAACCGTCAACACCCTCAACGTTACTGCGCGAATTGACGTAATAGTCGCCACGCACAAATCCGTAGAAACTGTAATCGAAAGCGCTCTTCTGCGCCTTAGCTGTGTACAATGCCGTCAAACAGCATAACAGCAAAAATACTTTTCTTGTAATAACCATAATTAACTTCATAAGAGTACAATATATTGCGCAAAAGTAAGTTTTTATTTGTAACTTTGCGCAATAAATTGAGTAATAAATTTATTTTGACTTATGAATAAAGTATATATGGTATTGGTATTCAGCTTTTTGCTGCTATCAAATTTTAACGTGCAGGGACAGATAATTGAAGAAGGGACGCCTCCAAGCTTCGATTACCCGCAACAAACGCAGACTTACAGCTCTCCCGGCGCAAAACAGGTGCCGGTAGATTTCTATATCGAAGACTTGCTCGAAGTTGACCGTTGGCGGACTTCACAAGGCGGTCCTTTGAAAATTGCCGAGCTGATAGACGTCAATTACACTATGGATAATTCGGGTGAACGCAGAAGCCTTCCGAACGGCGAACGGATTTGGACGCTACAACTCAAAGCTGATAAGGCTGTAGCTATATCCGTTTACTATGATGATTTTTATATCCCCGAAGGCGGCAAACTGTTTATTTACAGACCCGACCACTTGCAGGTCTTGGGAGCATATACTCATGCTGCAAACCCTGAAGGCGGCTTGTTTACAAGCGATTATTTAGGAGGCGACGAGATTGTGTTGGAGTACGTCGAATCGACCACAAATCCCGAAAAACCTCGTATCGTTATCGGCGATATAGGATACGGATATAATGCTTCGGCTTTGAAATATTATGCAGGTCTTACACTCAGAGGCGCATCAGAATCATGCGAGGTTGACGTCAACTGCGAAGAAGGCGACGCATGGCAGAACGAGAAAAACGGAGTCTGCTATATTGAATCAAGAGTAGGCAACCACAGTTACATGTGTTCGGGATCTCTGCTGAATAATACGGCTCAGGACTTTACTCCTCTTATTCTAACGGCTAACCACTGCGCTGCTGATTTCGATGATGACATTACATCTACTGCCGACAATTATCTGCAATGGAGATTCTATTTCCATCACGAACATGCTTCGTGCTCGTCAACAAATTCAAAGACAAGACAGCTGATGACCGGATGCCGTTTGCTCGCTATTACAGGATTAGCAGGAGGCTCCGACGGCTTGCTGTTAGTATTGAGAAGTGATATACCCGACAGCTACAACCTCTATTATAACGGCTGGGACCGCCGCAGCTTTCCCGCCACTTCAGGCGTAGGCATACATCATCCTAATGGCGATGTTATGAAAATATCTACATACACCAGGCAGCCTACAAGCGCTACTTTCGACGCTACGGAATTTACCGGCGAAAGAAATGCCTGCTGTAGCGTCGTTTTCGCCGCTACTACAAATGGACATGGCGTTACCGAACCCGGCTCGTCCGGCTCGCCGCTTTTTAATCAAAACAAACTCGTTACAGGTACGCTCTCCGGAGGCACTTCGAGTTGCGCTTATGCTAATGGTCTTAATCTGTATGGCAAAATGTCGTATCACTGGGACAGATACCCAGGCGATTCGACACGAATGGACAAATGGCTCGACCCCTTGAATACAGGGGCTGAGACCCTGAGCGGACGCTATCGCGTAGAACCTAAAGCAGCGCCGACAAACGTAACCGCCGTTAATCAAGGCGTTAATGTGCTGCTTTCGTGGAACGCGCCTGCTACTTCCGAAACAGGGCTGACTTACAAGATATATCGCAATAATACATTTATAGCGGAGACAAAGAAACTGTTTCACCTTGATGGCTCGCCGATTGTAGGCAATCTGACCTACTCCGTTTCAGCTCTCTATAGCGACGGCGTCGAATCGCCTTTCAGTTCGACCGCTCTCTCCTTCGTTCAGTTTACAGCGCCTACCGACTTGACCGCTACTCGTAAAGTATATGTCGAGCTGGATTGGAAACGTCCTAATTATCAACAAACCATATATTGGGGTTCTTTAGATGGACGCTGGCTTGGCGACTTGGATGCGCCTGAATATTATTTCGGACAACATTGGACAAATGAAGATATATCGCCCCTCGCCGGTCGAACCGTCAAGGCCGTTCAGTTTATGCCCGCATCCGGTTATATGTATGATGTGTTTGTTACACAGGGTGCGCACTCTTACCGACAGTCTATTGACCCTAATGCACTTACTTATTTTGAGTTAAACACAATCGAACTGAATACTCCTTTCACTATCGACGCTTCAAATTCACTCTTCGTATCTATCTTCAAAAAAGAAGTCGGCAGCGGCCTCCCTATGGGGAAATGTACTTCAAGCAACGGCGCTGCAGTGGGCTGCCCGCCGATAATTTTCGATGATGTACCGGCTGTTCGCCAGAAAGGTAATGTAGCCTCGCTGGATGGTATTTCTTGGGGAGAAGTTTTTGACAGCGACGATCCCGAATCTAATCAGAATTTTGTTGTATCAGCTGTTATTTCCTCCGAAAAAGCTTCTGCGGCTGCTGTTATGGCTCAACCTCTTACTCCAATTCCGACTTTCGTTTCCGGCAAATTACTTAAAATCGGCGCTCCTAAAGCGCTACGCAGCCCTGCCGCGACTTATGGTATTAAGTCGGAAGAGGCGAGTTTGGGTTCTCTGCCCGCCGCTTTCCCTGAAGAAACTAAATTCCGCATCTATCGTAGTGAGTTGCAAATAAAAGAATTAGACGCCGAAAATACTTCGTATATCGACGACACAAACTCGTCGCGCAATGATTATTATTACGAAGTTTCGGCAGTTTATAACGGTTACGAAACCAATAGAAGCAACAAGGCTACTATTACTGTTTCGGGTTTGGACGGGGTTGATTCTTCGGTCGAGATGTTCCCTACAGCCTTCTCAAATTCTGTTACTGTCAAAGGTTTTGAGAATATCAACCGCATTGAGGTCTTTTCGGCGACCGGCAAGCTAAGCCTTGCTATCAACCGTCCTTCCTCTACGATTGATACTTCCAACCTCTCTTCAGGTATCTATTTCTTCCGTATCACCATCAACAACGGCGTTATCAAAACAGTCAAAGGAGTTAAGAACTAAGATTTTATATAGATACCTTTACCTCGAATCCTGCCTCTCGCACTTTGGCTGCGATGGCGTTGAGGGTTTCCGGTGAGGCTGCATAAATGGTTTTGACAGGAGTCTCGCGGTTGATGGTGTATATCATCACGCATCGCGGTCGTATGACCTTTAAGGCTTCAATCCATAGCGCTACATCCGCATTGCCGGTATTATCCACGCTAAGACCTTGATGCTCGCCGTGGAGGAACATAGTCTGGATAATCAGCCGCCCCTTGAAGCTACACAGTTGCTCAATCAGTTGCGCCGCCGTGAAATCACGAATTTCAGGCTGATC
>JAITNE010000067.1 GCA_031290635.1 Tannerella sp.
CGACGTGTTTCTGTTCTACCAACATCTTGTCCCTAACGGGACAGGGACGCTATATCGAAACGAGCGGCGTGTACATCATCATCAATCCGAAGGACAATATCTTCAAACAACGTCATTTCCTCTTGTTTAATTTTTTTATGGGGACTCGCAATGACGATACCGGATAGATTGGAGATTGCTTCGTGCCTCCGGGGGACGATACCGGATACCATCATAGCGTGGCGCGTAGCTGTTATTGCGTGTCGCACATTCGTCCCCCAGAGGTACGAAGCAATCTTGTAACTGTTGACATCATCCGAAGAAAAAAAGTCTTGTTTCTACTTCTTTGTCAAGGTAAACTCATACGCTCCGCTCTTGCCGATTATGGCGCTTTTACCGTACTTTTCGGCAGCTTGCTTTTCGTTGAGTATATTGAACGTGTCTATGTCTTCGGGCTGTAATCCGTTCAACACGCTTCTGTCGGATACAACTCCGTCAATAACAACCAACATGGTGGAAGTTTTAGCATCGTTAATTATATCCTCCAAAATACTTTGTTGAAAAGCATTTATGTTTACTTCGCTATAGGGGAACATCTTGCGTATCCGTTCATTTGCCGCGTAGTCTGTTTTGCCCGTCAGGGTCAAGCTGCCTATTTTCACAGCCGTCAACTGTTCGGGGATAATGATTGTTCCGGTAAATGATATTTCAAGACGCCCGATTGTGTCAAGTTTAAACAGCGCCTCAGGTATTTCATTTACACGGATTGAAATACTGCCGTTATGCTTGTTCAATTCCGTTTCAAAACTTTGCAGTTGTGATGCTTCCAGTGCGGCATTATCTTTCCTGCGGATCATCCAGCCGATTTTTGGCGTCAGGGCAAAGTTGTCACGGTTCTGTTCAAGTCCGAAGAATCCGGCCCACAGTTCCAGCGGAGTGGTCTCGGTTGTATTTCCGTCAATCGTAATCAGCTTCAAATCAACTTTTACGATTTCTTCAGGGAGGTCGTCTCCGCCCGAAAGCTGCTTCAGATTGTTGCGTATCCCTCTCCTGTCATACGGAAAGAAGGCTACAATCCATCCGTCTATCACATTATGGATTCCATATTTTTCCGACGTATGCTGCTTGAAGATATTACGCCAGAATGTCTTGTTGACGTCGCCTTTCGAGGCTTTTACAAATTGAGTGAGGATGGGTTCAAGCTCTTGAGTCCACCATTCCAGGTCGTACCTGGCCAGCTGTCGGGTTTTGTCCAGTACTTTCTGCCAGTCTTCGGCAGTGCCGGTCAAAGTTATCTCCGGGATGCCGCAAACTACGAGAAATACAACGTACTCAAAGTATGGTTTCATTGCTTCCATCACGGTGATTTGGGATGCAATCCTTTCGATCGAAGTTGTGGTGGAGAAATCAGCGGTTAAGAGGTCTATCAGTTCCTGACCGGTATGTTTTCCTATCTGATTTGTGAGTTCCGGAATGATGTTTTCCCAGATAACTGTATCCATAGCGGTTACTGCCAGCGTTTTTACGCCCTGAAAGTCCACGAAATAGCTGCGCATCTTCTCCGGGTCTGCCGAAACGTGCCTCGCAAACCCCTGACTTATCAACAGCCAGATCATATCGGGCGACAAAACCAGCGGTCGATGGTCGGCGTAGGCCTGATATACTCCGTTAAAGAACGGATGACTGCCTGATTTCACAAGCTCGGGAGCTTCACTGCGGGCTAAAATGTTATGCCTGATGATACTGTCCTTTTGTGCCGGGGACGGGTTTCTGTCAACGTCAAACAGTATTAACTGCGCACAGACGTCAAGATACGGCTCGGTTGGCAGCAAACTTTCGGGCTTTGAAAGTTTCTCAACCGAAAATGTAACGCCTTTCTGACTGTATGCCGCTAATGAGCAGCATGTCATAAGGGATAGTAAAATTAATTTCTTCATGTGATATTACAGTTTAATTGTTCTGTTGCTTTGAGTTCTAGGCGGATATTATTGTTCTATTGCCTTGAGTTCGCGGTAGAGGCGCTGTACGGGCAATCCCATGACGTTGTAGAACGAGCCTTCGATGCTTTGGACGGCGACGTAGCCGATCCATTCCTGTATGCCGTAAGCGCCGGCTTTGTCGTAGGGCTTGTAGCGGTCAACGTAATAGTTGATTTCGTCGTCGGTCAGAACGGCGAAGGAGACGGTTGAAACAGCCGAGAACTCCCGCTGCTGCCCGGTCGTGGTAAGTACTACTCCCGTGATGACTTGATGGCTGCGGCCTGACAGCCGTCGAAGGATGCTGATGGCGTCGGCGCTGTCGGCGGGTTTTTCGATGACGTCGCCGTCGAGTACTACGATGGTGTCGGCCGTTATTATCAGTTCGTCGGACTGCATGGTTTGACGGTAGGCTTCCGCTTTATTGCGGGCTATGTGACATGGAATGTCGGCGACGGGGACGTCCGGCGGACGGGATTCGTCGATGTCGGGGATGAGACGTACCGTGAAATCAATGTCCAGGCCTTCAAGTAATGCCTTGCGACGCGGTGAACCGGATGCTAATATAATCTTGCAGGACATAGGGTTTAATTGGGAATTGAGAATTGAGAATTGAGAATGGAGAATGGGGAGTGGCAGGTACGAAACAGTCCGAATATTGAATTGAGCTGCGGGACAACGGTTGAGTCATTTGTCTATCTCTACCAATTCTACTTCAAAAATCAGGGTTGAATATGGCGGGATATTGCTTTGGTCGGCAGCGCCGTAGCCAAGTTCCTGCGGGATATACAACTTCCACTTTGAACCGACGGACATCAGCTGCAAGGCTTCCGTCCAGCCGCGAATTACCTGATTGACACGGAAGCGTGCCGGCTTGCCGGTCTTGTAGGAGCTGTCGAACTCAGTTCCGTCTATCAGTGTGCCGCGATAATTGACCTGTACGGATGAGTTGTTTTCGGGTCGTTGAAGAGCGCCGGAAACCGCGCCGGAAACCGCGTCCGCATCCGCTCCTGCCTTGATTATCTCGTACTGCAGTCCGCTCTCGGCAGTAACGATTCCCGGTCTTGCAGCATTATCCTCCAGGAACTTGCGGTTGACCGCTATCTGTTCGGCGTACTTCTGCTGCTTGAACTCATTCTTCAGCTTCTCAATCTTGGCATGACTGTAGGTCTGGGCGTGGATTATCTGCATATCGTTACCCGTCTGCTTCACGCCGTGATAGAATCCCGCCAGCACTGCCGTGCGATTGACCGTAAGGCTCGAATCACCGGAGAATACCTCGCGGTTGAGGCCGTCTATCCATTGATTGTTGATGAGTTGAGCCACGCGAATGCCTTCCATGTAGGCGACGTCCGATGGACTGTAATGTTTGTTGCCGTAGCGCAAACCCTCGTAGAATGCGTCGATATGGCTGGTATCGACTCCTGCCTGATTTTGCAGGTAAGCCATGATACCTTCGGCTCGCGACATGCCGAAATAGTACGACATGGTGTCGATTTCGGTTTTAAGTTCGGTCTTGCGAAACATCCTGCAAGACCCGGCGCTCAGCAAGCTCAGCAAGGCAGCGCCCATAATCAGGATACTTGTTTTCTTCATTTCTTCTTTGAATTTTATTAATAACAGGGGGCAAAATTAAATATTATTTTTTACTTTTGCGGTATAAAAATTCAACAAACAGATGAAAGTATTCCTTCAATCAATTTTCGGCCAGCTGATATTCAGCATGTATATCTTGTGGCGTGGACGGCAAGCTCTTCCTCCGAAGAAAGTTTTCCGGCTACCCTTCAAGCTTGCCGTCTTCATAGAACTGCTTATGTACTTCACGGGCTTCTTCTTCCACGAATATCTGCCCGACGAGGTGTTTGTGCCCCTGATGTTTATCTGCAACACATGGTACATAGCTTCGATGTACATAACGATGATCCTGCTCGGATTAACCTGTCTGCATCTGCTGCACAAGCGTTGGGCATGGTATCCGGCGTATGTCAACTACTATTGGGCTCGGACGAAGGCGACGCTTTTCATCCTGGTTACGGCCGGCGTCGTCTGGCTTATGATTTTTGGTTATAATAATGTACGGTATCCGTCGGTACAGCACGTTTACATCACGATTCCAAAGATAGTCGAAGGACGCGACAGCCTCACCGTAGTTATGACCGCCGACTGGCATATCGGCGAAGTAATACGCAAGTCTCAGGTGCAGCGCATCGTCAGTCTCTGCAACGCTCAGAACCCCGATATAACCTTTATTGTAGGAGATATTGTCGATTACGAAATGCGGTTTGCCGAGCGTGCCCATATTGAAGAAGACCTGCGTGAACTGCGAGCGCCGCTTGGCGTTTACATGACGCTCGGCAACCATGAATATCGCGCCAATATCGACGCCAAAAAGAGGTGGATTGCCAAGACCGGTCTTACACTGCTTGTGGATACGGTTGTAGCTCCGGCGGACTCGTCCTTCTACGTTGTCGGACGCGACGATTATATCAATCATGAGAAACGTGCTCCGCTCGCCAAGCTGATGCGCCATCTGGATACCTCGAAGCCGATAATCGTCCTTGATCATCAACCTAACCGTCTCAACGAAATAGTGATGAATCAAGCCGATCTTGGTCTGCACGGACATACTCACAACGGACAGGTATGGCCTTATTCCATACTTCTAAACTTTGTTTACGAGTGTGTTTACGGCTATTACCGCAAGGGCATGACTCAATTTTTCATCACCTCCGGCGTAGGCATAGCCGGCCCCCCGTACCGCATCGGCACGCATTCCGAAATAGTAGTTCTACATATAAGATTTGACAAATATGATTAAGACAACATTAATAACATGCTTTTTGCTGATGATTTCATTCACCGCACAGGCACAGTACGACCGGCTATACGCCTTCGAGAAGGGCAGCAATCTGATAGGGCTTAACCTTGGTTTAAGTCTTGGCAACGACAGTCGCACGGTAATCTGCGGTTCTTACGAATACGGACTTACTAAGCTCTTTGTTGACGAATGTGTCCTTGGCGGCGGCGTATTCGGCGGCTACTACAAGAACAGTTATGGCGCGGAAGTCGGCAGAATCTACATCACCGGACTGCGCTTGAACGTCCATTATCAGTTTGTTGACCGTCTGGACACCTACCTCGGCATCGACCCCAACTTCAACATCCGCACCTTCAAGCAAGCCCGTGACTCATCCGGATTTGCCACATACATACATGCAGGAGGCCGTTATTACCTTACTAATTGGCTTGGAGTCTTCGCGGAAGTCTCCACCGGCAGCTTCAACACCTTCAGCGGCGGCGCGTCGATACGATTTTGATTTTCAGACAGCCGCCTGCATCCCACAAATTCATTAAACCCTCATGTTTCCGGTCGGACGTCTATTTTGATTCCAACCGGAAACCTCATCGCGTGTCGCACATGTCCGTCGTTGTTCATTGTTCATTATTCGCTATTTTTTACTACCTTTGCGGCGAAAATCAATAACAAATTAATAGAATTTTATGGCAACAACAGCAGATTTTAGAAACGGAATGTGTCTTGATTTAGATGGCACTTACTATTTTATCACAGAGTTTCTTCACGTTAAACCCGGCAAAGGTCCGGCTTTCGTCAGAACTAAACTCAAGAGCGTAACTACCGGTCGAGTTATCGACAAGACCTGGAATGCCGGCGTCAGAGTCGAAGAAGTACGCATCGAACGACGTCCCTATCAGTTCCTCTACAAGGACGATATGGGCTACAACTTTATGCACCCCGAAACTTTTGAACAGATTATGATTCCCGGAGAAAGTATCGAAGGCGTGCAGTTTCTCAAAGAGGGCGACGCCGTCGAAGCAATGGTTCACGCCGAAAGCGAAACCATCCTCACCTGCGAACTGCCCGCACACGTTATCCTCGAAGTAACCTACACCGAGCACGGAGTCAAGGGTGATACCGCGACCAACACCCTCAAACCGGCTACCGTCGAGACCGGCGCTGAAGTACGCGTGCCGCTCTTCATCAACGTCGGCGAAAAGATCGAAGTCGATACCCGCGACGGTTCTTACATAGGACGTATAAGCGCGAAGTAATCCATGAACCGTCTGCGTATAAAAGATCTCGCCGAAGAAGACCGTCCTCGCGAAAAGATGCTCCTCAAGGGAGCGCTTTCGCTGAGCGACGCCGAGCTTGTAGCCATACTTTTAGGCTCGGGCAACAGGGAAGACTCCGCCGTCGAACTTGCGCGGAAAATCCTTGGCGACGACGAACAGAACCTCAACTCCCTCGGCAAACGTTCTATCTCCTACTTCAAGAAGTACAAAGGCGTCGGCGAAGCGAAAGCCGTCGTCATCACAGCCGCCCTGGAGTTAGGTCGACGTCGCAACCTCGCCGAGCCGCCCAAACGCACAAGCATCCGCAGCAGCAACGACATCTTTCAACTCTTCCACCGCTATCTCTGCGACCTTACTCACGAAGAACTGTGGGTCGCCTTCCTCACCCATTCGTTGAAAGTGATAGAGAAGAAGCGCGTCAGCGAGGGCGATTTAAACGCCACCGTCGGCTGTGTGCACAAGATCATCAAAGCTGCCGTCGAAGCTACTACATGCAACGGCATCATCCTTTGTCATAATCATCCTTCGGGCAACCTGAAGCCAAGTCCGCAGGACGACAACTTGACTGCCACCCTCAGCCATGCAGCCCGACTGCTTGACATGAAACTGATAGATCACCTCATCATCAGCGACAATCATTATTACAGTTACGCCGACGAAAACAGAATAGACAATGGAAAATGAATTCCTCCGCACCGAAGAAGAGATAGTCCGTATGTTAAAGACGGTCTATGACCCCGAAATCCCCGTAAACATCTACGACTTGGGATTGATCTACAAAGTCGATATAGATGACTCGCAAAACGTTTCTATCGACATGACCTTTACCGCCCCCAACTGTCCCGCCGCCGATTACATCATCGAAGACGTTCGCATGAAAGTCGAAAGCGTCGAAGGCGTCCGCAGCGCTCATGTCAACCTCGTCTTCGAGCCTGAGTGGCACCGCGATATGATGACCGAAGAAGCTAAATTGGAGATAGGATTGCTATAGAAGATATCTTTATGATTTATTTTCTTTCCGACATGCACCTTGGCAACCGCTATCTTGACGACCCGTTGGAAGCGGAGCGTCGGCTTGTGCGCTGGCTCGACGGGATTAAGGACGACGCAGTCGCGATCTACTTTCTTGGCGACGTTTTTGATTACTGGTATGAGTATAAGTACGTAGTTCCACGCGGACATGTACGCTTTCTCGGCAAGATAGCCGAACTGTCGGACAAAGGCGTCGAGATTCACCTCTTCACCGGCAATCACGACATCTGGATGTTCGACTATCTGACTGAAGAAACCGGCGCTGTCGTACATCGTCATCCGCTTGAGGTCATGCTGCTCGGACGACGATTCTTTCTTGCTCACGGCGACGAGGTCGGAAGTCGTCCGCTCAAGTATCGTGTTATCCAGAGTATCTTCCGCAACCGTTTTCTGCAGATTCTTTATTCTACGATACACCCGCGCTGGACGATAGGATTCGCACGTCGTTGGTCGCTTGGCAGTCGGAGGAGAGGGCTTGTCGCAACTAAACAGAAAGACTCTCAAGAACGTAATCTTAAAGCGTTGGAAGATTTTGCGAACGGATATCTACTCGTTCACCCCGACGTTAACTATTTTCTTTTCGGTCATCTGCATTTGATGCACGACCGGCAATTATCCCCTACCACCCGCATGATTATTACCGGCGACTGGTTGCAATATTTTTCTTATGTAGTATGGGATGGAGATAATCTCTGCTTAAAAACATTTCCTGTCTCCACAAATTAGAATAAAAATTAAATCGTAGCCACTAATTACACGAATTACACGAATTAAAATTAAATATTATCCACTAATTACACGAATTGCACGAATTAAAATTAAATCTAATATATGAATTACACTAATTATACTAATAAAATTTTCTCCCTTAATTGCGCTAATCTTTACACTATCACGCCGCTGCCATAGCAGAGACGCTTGTCCGCGTCATAGACGACGGCATATTGTCCGGGCGCTATACCTTGTATTTTCTTTTCGCTCTCAATAGTATAACCCGCTGCTGCATTCCGACTAATCCTGCCGCTCGTAAAATCAGGAGTATGGCGTACTTTAAACATTATCTCTTTCGCATCAGAAAATTCTCCCCAAACATCTTCCGTGATGAAGTTAAATTCTTGAAGATTGATAGTTTTACCGTATTGCGCTTCCGGATCGTAACCGTTTGAAACATAGATTATATTCTTTTCGACGTCTTTTTGTATCACAAACCATGGTCCGCCGCTCATTCCAAGCCCTTTGCGTTGACCGATGGTGTGAAACCAGTAGCCTTTATGTCGTCCTACAACATGTCCGGTCTCAAGTTCGATTATTTCACCTTCGCGTTGTCCGAGATAGCGTTCTATAAAACTGTTGTAGTTGATTTTGCCCAGAAAACAGATGCCCTGACTGTCCTTGCGGTAAGCGCTGGGAAGATTTTGCTTCATCGCTATGGATCTAACCTCGCTTTTGAGCAGATGACCGATGGGAAACATCAGCTTCGAGACCTGAAGATTTGTTATCCGGCAGAGGAAATCCGTCTGATCCTTGATAGTGTCGCGGGCAGTGGAGAGCCATGTTTTCCCGTCGATAACCGTTGTTGTGGCATAGTGTCCGGTAGCTGTACGGTCGAAATCCTTGCCCCATTTGTCCTCAAAACAACCGAATTTTATATCACGATTGCACATTATATCGGGGTTGGGAGTAAGTCCGCGCTTCACAGTATCTATCGTATAGCTGACCACTTTTTCCCAGTACTCATCCTGCAAAGACACTACCTCCATCCTGCAACCATACTTCTTAGCCACAAACGCAGTTATCTCAATATCCTCTTCAGCAGGGCAATCCACGTATCCATCGCGGTCTTCCATACCTATCCGGATATAAAAAATAACCGGTTCGTAGCCTGCTTCTTTCAGCAGATGCACTACCACAGAGCTGTCCACTCCGCCTGAAACTAATGCTGCTATTTCCATAATTCTTAATATTTTGTGAAAAATCGGTTTTAACTAAATCTTGTTTAATGTTCTTAGCTCGACAACTTCCAGGTCCTTAATCTCTTCCTTGTCGATGCTGAAGCGAACAAGCGTCCTGACTGTCTGGAAGCCGCTCAGCCCCGCAGCGCCGGGATTTATATGTAAACAGGACAAATTTTTATCATAGATAACTTTCAAGATATGAGAATGTCCCGCGATGAACAGTTTTGGTCGCGTCGCGTATAATTTAGCCCTGATTGACGGCTCATATCGTCCCGGATAGCCGCCGATATGGGTCATCATCACGCTTACGTCTTCAACAGAAAAGTTAATCGTACTTGCGAATTGCCTTCGCAAAACGTCTCCGTCGATATTACCATACACTGCTCGCAGCGGGCGCAGAAGAGCCAGCCTGTCGGCAAGAGCAGGTGAGCCGATGTCGCCGGCATGCCATATTTCATCGCATACGCCGAAGTACTCTACATATTTATCATCCCAATATCCATGGGTGTCCGAAAGCAATCCTATTCGTTTCATGCCGCAAAGATATGATTATTTTTTCCAAATCATCGTCAGACCGTCGCGCAGAGGGATGATTACCTTCTCGACACGCCGGTCGAGGCGGATATGTTCGTTGAATTGCAGTATTCCTTGTGTCTGACGGTCTGCAGGCGGGATATTTGCCGCGACCTTGCCCGACCACAGCGTGTTATCAGCCAATATCAGCGCTCCGGAAGACAACAGCGGGAAAACCGTGTCGTAATAACGGATGTAGTCACGTTTATCACCGTCGATATAAACCATGTCGAACTGCTCGTCGAACGTCGGCAACAAGTCCATAACATCTCCCCAGAACAGACGAATCTTCTTTCTGTGAGGCGAGTTTTCGATATAGGGCATGGTAAACGGCTGCATCTCGTCATTAATTTCGACTGTATATACGAGTGCATTTTCATCCAGACCTTCGGCTATGCAGATAGTCGCATAACCTGTATAAGTCCCGATTTCAAGCACACGTTTAGGGCGCATCATGCGGCAGAACATCTTCAGAAGTCGTCCTTGCAGGTGTCCGGCAATCATACGCGGATAAAGAAGTCGTACATGCGCATCGCGATTCAGCGCAGACAGAAGCTCGCCTTCTTCATCGATGTGTTGCAGTATATAATCATCAATCTGTGTTTGGTTTACGCTCTCAATCATCTTCCGAAGTTTAACTTAAAGTCTCTAAGTCTTAAAGTCTTAAAGACTTTAAGAAAATTTTACACTATCACTTCCACCGCAAGTTGATAGGACTTCAGCCCAAAGCCTGCTATCACCCCGCGACACACCGCCGAGATAACCGACTTGTGCCGAAACTCCTCGCGTGCATGCACATTAGAGATATGCACCTCGATTACCGGCGCGTCAATCGACTTGATAGCATCCCTTAACGCTATCGAGTAGTGCGTATAAGCGCCCGCATTCAACACAATTCCGTCTGCGCTGAAGCCGACTTGCTGGAGCTTGTCGATAATAGCGCCTTCGCTGTTACTCTGAAAATAGAGTATTTCACAGTCCGGAAAAGCATCCCGCAAACTGTCGAGATAGTCCTCAAAACCACGATTGCCATAGACTTCCGGCTCGCGACGTCCTAATAGATTTAAATTAGGCCCATTAATAATCTGTACTGTTTTCATCTTATAATTTTATATGGATATTACTTTGTTTCAAATAAAATTCGTATCTTTGCACCGCAAAAACGACCGCAAAGATACGGAAAATAATTGAGAATTGAAAATTGAGAATTGAGAATTAAGAGCGATGAATTAAGATTTGACTGCCGATAGCTCTTTCGTCATTGCGAGGAACGAAGCAATCTAAAAAATTAATTGAGAATTGAGAATTAAAAATTGAGAATTGAGAATTGAGAATTAAGAGCGATGAATTAAGATTTGACTGCTGATAGCTCTTTCGTCATTGCGAGGAACGAAGCAATCTAAAAAATTAATTGAGAATTGAGAATTGAGAATTAAAAATTAGAAATTAGAAGTTATAAATGAAGTTTTACGAATTAATAATTAATAGTTGAGAACATGAAAAAAATTTTAATGAAGTACACCGCATATCTGCGGTTATCAAAAGGGCTTTCGGAGAATACGCTGGAGGCGTATATCAATGACATTAACAAACTTATCAAGTTTGTTGAACTCGATCCGTCGAAGAATATACTGACGCTTTATTTCGGCGACTTCCTCGATTTTGAGCGGCTGCTCCGTGAGTTTGGCATTAGCGCCCGTTCACAGGCGCGTATCATCTCAGGGATAAGATCTTTTTACGATTTCCTGTTGAAAGACGGCTATATTGACAAAGATCCTACCGAGATGATTGAAGGTCCGCTGCTGTGCAACAGATATCCCGAAGTGCTCACTGTGAATGAGATAGATCTTATTCTTCTTTCCGTCAACATGTCGAAGCCGGTTGGACATCGTAATCGCGCTATTGTTGAGACGCTTTACAGTTGCGGGTTGCGGGTTTCGGAGCTTGTAACGCTCAAGTTGTCTAATATTTATTTTGACGAAAAGTTTATCATCGTTGACGGTAAAGGCAACAAACAGCGCGTCGTGCCTATCTCCGCGAGGGCTATAAAGGAGATTCGCCATTATCTTGTTGACCGCAAGAAGTTGAAAATAAAGGCCGGTCATGAAGACGTCCTGTTTTTAGGACGTCGAGGCGTCGGACTTTCTCGCGTGATGGTGTTTTACATTGTTCGCGACCTTGCCCATATTGCCGGAATCCAAAAAGACATCAGTCCGCACACCTTGCGTCATTCATTTGCTACTCACCTGCTTGAGGGAGGCGCTAATCTTCGAGCCATACAGATGATGCTCGGTCACGAAAGCATCACAACTACGGAAATTTACACCCATATCGACCGTGAAGCCCTCCGTCGTGAAATCATTGAACACCATCCGCGCAATAAAAATTACATTGATAACCCCGCGTTCTACTATTACGAAGGTAAAGAGTATTAACGCAAACCCGCTCTACTGCATCCCTGTAATAATCAGCAACTGCGTAATGACGCGACCCTCCATCCGCGTCATTATCAGTTACTGAGTAAACCTGCGACCCTTGCCGAAAAGCTATTTTTTGGTATTTTTTCTGTCAAGATACCAGAGACCAAAACTTATACTGTATCCGATAATTATAGCGGATACAATTTTTATTAGAATAGACTCATTTGTTTCTCTTGGGAATAGCATAATTATCAGTTCATTCGCAAAGAAAAATAATATTGGCGTACATGCCAATATTACATAAAATAATTTTTTATTCTTCATATAATATATATTTATTTATAACTAATTATGATTATGAAATATTTCATTCATCTTTGATACTGTCTAATAAAGATTGTATTTGCGTGCGCAATTCCGGAAAAATCAATTTCACGGTATCCCAAACGATCTTATCATCAATTTTATAGTACCCATGAACTAATATATGGCGCATATTGATGATTTTACGCCATTCAATCTCCGGATGATTATCCCTGAATTCATTTGTTAACGAGTAACTGGCCTCTCCAATGATCTCGGTAGCTTTAACCACCGCAAATCGTAACAGCGCTGACCTCTTAAATTCTTCAAAGTCATCGTTTTTAATAAATTCTATCGCCTTGTTAATTGCATCAAGAATATGTTCCAATCGGTTTTTGTCTCTAACTGTTTCTCTCATATACTAATATTTTATCGTTTTCTGCTGATTCTTTTGCGAAGTCATACAAGCAACCTTCTTGTACTAAATCTATGTTTTTATGCAATAAATCTTCTAAACGAAGTTTTATTTCGGCATAATCGAAGAGCGTTACGGTTACATTTTTGTCAAAACGAACCATAATATCAACATCACTCTTGAGAGTATCTTCACCTCTTGAGTATGAACCAAATAGCCATGCTTTCTCGATGGGGTATTTTGGCAAGCAGGCAGGCAAAATTTCCTGCAATTTCTCTATAAACTTTTTGTCCATTATCTAAATTTTAGACCGCAAAGGTACACATTATTTTTATATCACACAAGTTTTTATAATTTTTTTTCTTCTACAAGTGTTTTAGCTTTAAGTGTGCTTCATAATACGTTGTTAAAAATTGTTTTCTACTTCTTATGAATTTATCGAACTATAAAACCGATTTCCGGGAACTCTTCTAAATTTCAACAACAACTAAACAAATTTCCGGGACCTCCTCTAAATTTTAGAAGACCCTAAACAAACCTGTTTCATCCCTTTTAAATTTTAGAAGAGGCAAAACCAATCCATTTCATCCCTTTTAAATTTTAGAAGAGGCAAAACAAACCCATTTCATCCCTTCTAAATTTTAGAAGAGGCAAAACAAACCCGATTCATCACTTTTAAATTTTAAAAACCG
>JAITNE010000198.1 GCA_031290635.1 Tannerella sp.
CGGGTCAGACTGCGGGCGCTCTGTTGACTGCACGCGACGATATTCGGGTAACGCCGTTCGGTCGTTTTATGCGCAAGTACCGTCTGGACGAGATACCGCAGTTCTGGAATGTACTCAAGGGCGACATGTCCATCGTCGGACCACGTCCCGAGCAACGCTATTACATCGATCAAATAGTTCTCAAGGCGCCATATTATTACTTGCTGCACAATGTACGCCCCGGCATCACTTCCTGGGGGATGGTGAAGTACGGTTATGCCGAGACTGTGGACAAGATGATTGTCCGTCTCGACTACGACATCCTTTACTACGAAAATATGTCGCTCGTGCTTGATACGAAGATATTGATTTATACTATAAAGATTGTTTTTACAGGAAAAGGAGTTTAATTCTAAGAATTAAGAATTAAGAATTAAAAGAGTTGCAAGAATATATGAGTATGGACAACAATAATAACAACATTAAGGAAAGATTTTACAGCGTGTTGCTTTGGTTGCAGAAGCATGTCAAGGAGCGCACGTTTGTACTTGTCATCAGTTTCTTTGTAGGCATTGGTTCAGCTATAGCCGCTATTATTTTGAAGAAGACTATACATCTCATTCAGACTGCCCTCACGGCTGACTTGCAGAGCGGCGCTAACTACTGGCTGCTGCTTTATCCGGTAGCAGGCATCCTGCTGGCGGGCTTGTTTGTCAAGTACATTGTGAGGGACGACATCAGCCATGGCGTTACGAAGATACTTTTTGCCATCTCCCAGAGCAAGAGTCGGATTAAGCCACACAATATCTGGTCGTCGCTGGCTGCAAGTTCGGTTACTATCGGCTTTGGAGGCTCGGTGGGGGCTGAAGCGCCGATTGTGCTGACGGGCGCGGCTATCGGAAGCAACCTCGGACGACTGTTTCGGCTGGAGCAGAAGACCCTGATGTTGCTTGTAGGCTGTGGAGCGGCCGGCGCGGTGGCCGGGATATTCAAGGCGCCGATTGCTGGGCTGGTTTTTGTGATAGAAGTGCTGATGCTCGACCTTACGATGACTTCCGTCTTGCCGCTGCTGATTGCGTCGGTTACGGCGGCTACCATGTCGTACATCTTCAACGGTCCCGAAGCCATGTTTAAGTTCTCGCAGACTGAAGATTTTGTTATTGGACGTATCCCCTGGGTGCTATTGCTGGGCGTCTTTTGCGGTCTGGTCTCGCTTTACTTCACCCGTGCGATGATTGGCGTGGAGGGTCTCTACCGCAAGTTGAGCAATTACGGACAGAAGTTTCTTGCAGGTTCGATAGTGCTTAGCGTGCTGATATTCCTGTTTCCGCCGCTTTATGGCGAGGGTTACAATACAATCGGACAGCTTTTGCAGGGCAGTTTTGAGTCGCTGATGTTGCAAAGTCCGTTCAGTCAGCTCAACACTAACTATTGGGGGATAGTGATTTTCCTCGCTCTGATACTGTTGACGAAGGTTTTTGCTTCGTCAGCTACTAACAGTGGCGGCGGATGTGGCGGTATTTTCGCGCCAAGTCTGTATCTGGGTTGCATTGCCGGCTTCGTCTTCTCGCATACTGTTAATTACTTCGATTTCACCGCTCTTTCGGAGAAGAATTTTGCTCTTATGGGGATGGCCGGAGTGATGGCCGGAGTGATGCACGCGCCTCTGACGGGCGTTTTCCTGATTGCCGAGCTTACCGGCGGCTACGATCTTTTCCTGCCGCTGTTGATAGTTTCAATCAGTTCGTATGCTACAATCATCATCTTCGAGCCTCACAGCATCTACTCAAAACGGCTTGCGCTGAAGGGCGAACTGATGACGCATCACAAGGATCAGGCCGTCCTGACGCTGCTGAAGATGGAGAATATCATTGAGACGGATTTCATTAAGGTGTCGCCCGGGATGTCGCTTGGCGAGGTAGTCAAGCGAGCTATAGCCGAGAGTTCGCGCAGTGTATTTCCGGTGGTCGAGGACGACGGTCGGCTGATAGGGCTTATTCTGGTTGACAATATCCGCAATATCATGTTTCGACCGGAGTTGTACGAGCGTTTCCACGTGTCGCGATTTATGGTTTCGCCGCCTGCGCGGATTGTCAGCAACATGCCGATGGATAAGATTATGAAGATTTTTGATGATACCAAGGCCTGGAATCTTCCGGTAGTTAGCGAGCAGGGCGTATATCTGGGCTTCGTTTCAAAGTCGAAGATATTTAATGCCTATCGTGAAGTGCTTGTAGGAACGTTTTCGGGGGATTAAAACTCTTACGCCTTTAGTGCGACTTCATTTATTCCGTTTATTTCCAATGTTATTTTTGTTCCGACGCCGGCTTGTGAGGATAGAGCCATCATTCCACCGATGGAAGCGATGCGGCTGCGGGCGTTACTCAATCCATTGCCTCTGGCGGCGATTCTCGGGTCAAATCCGCAGCCGTTGTCCTGCACTGTGATAGAGATACTGTGCGCATCTTGTGTCATTATAACGTCGATTCTTTCGGCTGAAGAGTGTTTGACGGCGTTGTTGATTAATTCGATGGCGGCGTAATAGGCTTGACTCTCGATTATGTTATCGTAACGCAGTTCTTGACCGGTGTAACAGAACTGTACTAGCGGTAGAAAATCGACACAGACGTCTTCGATAGCGCTTTTCAGTCCGTATTTGCGCAGAGCTTCGGGCATGATGCTCCGGGATATACGCCGCATTTCTGCCATAGCTTTCGTGAGCAGGTCGCGTGCTTTTTCTGTATTAAGCAGGTTTTGTATGACAGCAATAAGCATAGATCCGAGCTTGTCGTGCATGTCTTTTCCGATGATTGTGCGCACTGATAATTCTACTTCGATAGCGGCATTAAGTGCGTTCAGTTGCGCTTCTTTTTGCAGGAAGCGGCGTTTCTGTATAAAATACAGTACGATAAAAACCAGAGCAAATACGCCGAGAGCCAAAGCCGTAAGTATCCAGAACATGGTATTTTTTTCTTTTTCGATGGAGTTTATACGGTTATTCCACCAGGCTGTACGGCTGACGATAAGTGGTTGTCCGATGAATTTGCCGGCGATAGTGTTGCTTTT
>JAITNE010000035.1 GCA_031290635.1 Tannerella sp.
AAAATCAAATTTTTTTTGACTCAAAATCGAGGTCGGCGATAGGAATGTCGAGGTCGGCGATAGGAAATTCCTCCATTTTTAGGTGCAAGGTCGAGGTCGCGGAAAGGCAGGTCGAGGTCGCGGAAAAGGCAGGTCGAGGTCGCGGAAAGGCATGTCGAGGTCGTAGAAAGAGAACGTCGTGGTTGCGGAAAAGGACGTCGTGGTCGCGGAAAAGGAATATCGAGGTCGCTAAAGAGAACGTCGAGGTCGCGGAAAAGCATGTCGCGGTTGCGGAAAAGGACGTCGCGGTCGCGGAAAGGAACAGCGATAAATATTTGCTGTTTATTTGAATGTGTATTTAATAATAACAGGGTTAGCATCAGGAGATAATACCTCTTTTAGTATCTCCTTATTTCGTTCATCAAGCATATCTTCCGTAATGTAATTTCCCAATCCTTCGGGATTACTATATGTCAGCATATATTCATTGGTCATAAGATATGGATTAATACCAACAGATTCGGCAAACTTGTCAATCAATATACATTTTTGTTTTTCTTTATCAAATATCAGATTAGCAAGTTTCCCATTTAGCTTTATTTTGGCGATGATATACTTGTTATTTTGACGTTGTCCAAAAATCCGATACGGACATTTAGATTCGATTTCCGCGAATAATTTCTGCGGATTATACGGATCTTCTTGCCATGTGGTTGTAAATTTAACTTTCTCCGAATCATACTGAAGCTTTCCGAAGTCCCATAAATAAGCCGGTTTTATCCCGCTTTTTTCTATCTTGT
Source organism: Tannerella sp. (assembly GCA_031290635.1). GTDB lineage: Bacteria > Bacteroidota > Bacteroidia > Bacteroidales > Tannerellaceae > Tannerella. The sequence continues at coordinate 780 of JAITNE010000035.1, forward strand.
AGGCTTCCGCATTGAAATAACGAGAGAAATACCAATCTCCATGATAATAAAAGAATGGAGTAAAATCGAGACTAGAAAAAATATTGAAGTTTCCTTGTTCTTCAAATGCTTGAAAAATTATTTCTTCTTTTGACATATCATACCCAATTACTTTTAGAGGTTGAGACGCTCCATAAAACACATAAGTATGATCATCGAGTGAGATAAAGCGATGTACAGCCCGAATCTCACTCGATTTAACTCTGACGGTTTCTTTATACTCACCCGATAAATCATATCTCTGGATAACTCCCATAGGATCAAGTAACTCAATACTGGCAATAAAGGGGTTTATTATAATATCATATATTACAGAGTATTGACCAGGACCTTGTCCTTTGTTATCAATCTTAAAAATAAATTTGCCGTGTTCATCAAATACATGTACAATGTTTTGCTGTCTATCGAGAGTATAATACCTTCCTTGATAAAAAACAAGTTTTGTCATTTTTCCGATTAAGACGTCATCTCTTGTTTCCAAGGGGATCAATTCAACTTGTTTAAAATAATCCGTAATAGATGGCTGTTGCGGATTGTCAAGCGGGACGGCTATTCTTGTGTTTTCTCCAAGGAGATAATAAGTACAAGAATCTTCATATACAGGCGTAATGGACTGAAGCGTCTGTGTCTTTTTTGACTGCGTACACGTGCAAAAAAGCAGACTAAAAGCAGCTACTATAGTTGGAAAAACCAAAAATAAAACTTCCTTTTTCATAATCATTTCTATTTATAAAATTATTCTTATTTGTAAGCTGCAAAGGAACGCATTATTTTCCGAACCACCAAGTTTCTTGCCGTTATTATTCAAAATAAAACGTATTTATTTTCACAAACACTGTATTCGTCGGGGTTTTGAGAGGAAATATTTTTTGCGCCCTGTCCGGACAGCGAGTAGATACCCCAAAAGACGGCGGCATATCCCCATTAATGGTTAGAAAAAGGCAAAAATTCACCATTAATAGGGATGCTGCGGTCGGTAGAAAGGCCGTACCTTTGCACCGTTTTTCAGAACATTTATATAGAGTAAAAGATGAAGAAAATTATTTTGTTTTTGTGTGTAAGTATGCTTGCTATCAATGCTTTTGCACGAGACGGCGACAAGCGGGACGGCGACAATGCGGACGAGGATATCGACTTGCAGAAGGCGCTGTCGTTTGCCAAGTCCATATCCAAACTGACGCTTGGAGGCTACGGCGAGGCGGCATATACGCGCAATTTCTACAGCGACCAGTGGCAACGCTACTCGGATGCAGCCAATTATAAGGATGCAGGCAGTTACGGACGCTTCGACCTCCCGCATGCAGTCTTCCTTGTGGGTTACGACTTCGGACACGGCTGGTCGTTCAACAGCGAGGTGGAGTTTGAACACGGCGGCACGGAGAGCGCTATCGAAATGGAAGCCGATGAAATGGGCGAGTACGAGCACGAAATAGAGCGAGGCGGCGAGGTGGCGCTCGAACAGTTCTGGATACAAAAGTCGTTCAACCAAGCGCTGAACCTGCGAATGGGGCATATCATCGTCCCTGTAGGCATGACTAACCAATACCATCTTCCTAACGAGTTTTTCACCGTCTATCGTCCTGAAGGCGAAGCTACTATTCTGCCTTGCACTTGGCATGAAACGGGTATCAGCCTCTGGGGACGCACCCGCCACTGGCGCTATGAAGTGCAGTTGCTGCCCGGTCTGGACGCCGACCGCTTCGGCTCTGAGGGCTTTATCAGCGGTGGCGCAGGCAGTCCTTACGAGTTTAAGATTGCCAATTCTTATGCCGGCGCACTGCGGTTGGACAACTATTCCGTCAAAGGCTTGCGCATCGGCGTGAGCGGATATTACGGCTACAGTTTCAATAATTCACTGACTAAAAACACTAAATATAAGGATTGCAACGGCGCGGTAGCAATAGGCACGGTCGATTTTCATTATGCGGGACACAATATGGTTGTACGCGGCAACTTCGACTGGGGACACATTAACGATTCGGAAGAGATAACGAAGTTCAACAAGTCCTTGCAGGCAGCTTCGCCCTCGCCCAAGACAGCTGTAGCCTCCGACGCCGTATCAACCGGTATTGAAGCGGGCTACGACATATTCGCACATATCGAAAACCTGCGCAAAGACCGTCAACGCTTCTTCCTCTTCGGACGCTACGAATACTATGATTCGATGGAAAAAGTCGAAGCAGGTATCCTGGACGCAGGATGGTGCGGAAAGGGACGTATGGCTGTTGGTCTCAACTACATGCCTGTAAACGAAGTAATCGTGAAAGGCGAATTTTCAAAACGCTTCTATACAAGTAAGTACAACAACGAACCTTCGGTTACGCTTGGAATAGCTTATTCCGGATTCTTTACGAGATAATATTTTAAAACTATAAATAATATGAATACATTTTTGAAATTTAGATTTATGACTGTGGCGATGTTTATTGCCACTATGGGATTTAGTTCCTGCGGCGACGATGACGAGAAAGACATCGAACTGACCGCTAACGAGAAGAAGATTCAGGCTATCAACGAGTCCTACGTTACGGACTGCATCAAGCCTGTGTATAAACAACTTGCGGATGCTACATTCGACTTGCAGAGCGCAATCGCTACGCTGCAAAGCGCCAAGACGGACGCTAATGTAGTGGAGGCCTGCAATCTGTGGAAGTCGTCGCGACAGTATTGGGAATGGAGCGAAGCCTACCTCTTCGGCGCTGCCGACGAGTACAGTATCGACCCGCATATCGACACCTGGCCGCTCGATCGCACTGCTCTGCAAAATCTGCTCGATGGCGCTATGACTAATGTTGAGTCGCAGATTGCAAACAGCGACAATTTAGCAGGATTTCACGGGCTTGAATACATCATTTTCCGCGAAGGTCAGCCTCGTTCGGCCGCTATTATTACAGACAACGAGATGCGCTATGCCGTTGCTGTAGTAGCCGACCTGGTGTTGAACTGTTGCCGCTTGGAAGCAGCGTGGTCGGGTCTTGCAAACGTCAGTAGCGCCAAACAGGCGCTCTTGAAAGCCAGCGAGTTCAACGGCGAGGCAGATGATTTCGGCGAGCGACTGAGCGACAAGTGGGACAACAAGTCGGTACTGTCGGGCATGCAACAGATAGTCGAAGGCTTCATCACTATCGTCGATGAGGTCGGCAACGGCAAAATAGGCACGCCCTACAACGGCGAAGACGTCAACTATATCGAATCGCCCCATGCCTACAACTCTATTCAGGATTTTGAGGACAATATTCAAGGCGTCAAGTTCTGCTATCTCGGCAAGGCTAATGCTACATCTGCACAAAACCTGTCGGTCAGCGCCTTTATCAAGGAACAGGACGCATCTACAGATCAGAAAATCATCGACGGCTTGGACAATTGTATCAATAAAATCAAAGCCATGCCGAAACCTTTTGTGTTGAACTATACCGACCCAAAGGTAGGTGAAGCGGTTGACGCCCTCGACGAACTCGTGAAGTTACTTGAATATGCAAACAACAACCTGCTGGAAGACTAAATGAAAAAAATATTTTATTTTTCTATTGCAGCGTTGCTTTTGGCCGGCTGTAGCGAAAAAGACGATTTGAAGGACGAAACGGTTGATGTGCCGGAAGAGGAATGGTACTCGGGCGGCAGGTTAGGCACGGTCTTTAACGCTACTTCCTACGCTTACGAGCAGCCGACAGAGGCGGTCGTAAGCGCAGGCATGTCGCAGGCTTTCAAGTCCGGCGAATACTTCTTTGAGCGCGACTTCAATCAGAACACCGACGGCGCATTCCGCGGTCTCGGACCTCTGGCGGTGCGCACGGGCTGCCTCTACTGCCACCCTAACTACGGACATGGCGCACGTCAGACCGAATATCGTTCCTCACAGCGCGGTAACGGCTATCTGCTCGTCATCACCGACGAAACGGATACCTATCTCAGCTCGCTGACCGGCATGCCCCAGACCATCGCCGTAAGTCCATTCAAGCCGCCCGTTGATGAAACGAAAATCAAAATCAACTGGCTGGTTTATAGCGACGAATGGGGTAACCGCTTTGCCGACGGCGAGACGTATGAACTTATCTATCCCGAAGTAATCATACCGGAAGACGCCTATTACGTTCCTCTCGAAGTAAGCAGAAACGGCGCTACTATTACCGTTCCTTACGCTGATGTTCGCGTGAAGTTGGAATCGACGATAGGCGTTTACGGCACCGGTCTGCTCGACGCCATAGCCGCCGCCGACCTCAAAGCCGAATACGCGCGTCAGGAACAGGCGGGCATACGGCTCAATCCCGCTATCTTCGCTAATGGCGAATGGGTCAAGACCTACGCTACCACCTCGCATCCGCTGCGTTTCACTTATGCGCTGAGTCGCGGGCCTCTTCAGGACGGCGCCGGAGCTAACGCAATATGGAATATCACTAACGTTACCCGCTCCAACCGACGCTATCATTACATGACCGAGACCTACGCCCGTACAGCCTCGAAAGATACTGAAGTTCAGTCTGAATTTTACAAGTTCTTCCCCGAACAAAACAAGACGGGCATAGTCGAGGACGACATCTACAATTATCTTATGGCTAAAGATTTGGCTGTAGAGATGAGCGATAACGATTACATGAATTTTATGGTATGGCATCGCGGCTTAGCCGTTCCTGCTGCTCGTAACCTCGACAAACCGCAGGTGCAGAAAGGCAAGGAGCTGTTTACCGAGATTGGTTGCTACTACTGCCACCGCCCGACATGGACTACGGGCGAGGATCAGGTCAGCGACCCCAGCGGCTTCTTTGCCGAAAATGACAGCCGCCTGCCCCGCTATCCAAACCAGAAGATATGGCCTTACACCGATATGGTGCAGCATCGTCTTGAGATGAAGAATGACATACGTACCGGCTGGTGTCGGACGACGCCGCTATGGGGTCGCGGACTAAGCCGCCTCGTTACCGGCGCAAGCGACCGCCTGCACGACTGCCGTGCCCGCACCGTCATCGAAGCTATCATGTGGCATGGCGACGCTCAGAGCGACGCCCGCCCTGCAATCTCCAAGTTTCGAGAACTGACCAAAGAAGATCGCGAAGCAATCTGCGAATTTATAGAATCGATATAAAGTTTTAGCTTTTAAAACTTTATATCGAAATATACGAGACGAGGTTTTTATAGGATAAACAGGATTGTGCAGATTGCTTTGCTGCGTGCTTCTGTGGGACGGACACGTGCGAAGCAAGTCCCGCAGGGACGTAATTTTCATAACAGCAGGTAAGCGATAGCGCAGCCTGCGGCAGGACATCCGATAACAAGAGGCTGAAAGGCAGAACCAGCATGTGAGTTCTGCCTTTCAGGCATTCGACGTAGTCAATTACCTGACGGATGTGCGACAAACTGGGAAGTATGAAGCTCCGGCTTCATACATAGGA
>JAITNE010000070.1 GCA_031290635.1 Tannerella sp.
AAACGCTATCAGGACATCTCTGTACGCCTCGCAAAAGCTGAAGGACTTGATGACGATGAAGCGCTGAAGTTAGCACGCGAAGGCAAAGCCGTCGTATGGATTGACGGCGGTCTCCATGCTACGGAAGTAATCAACTCGCAGGCGCTGTTTATCGAAGCTTACGATCTTGTCAGCAGTAATGATCCGGAGGCGTTGCGCATTCTCGATAATGTCATCCTGCTGCTTGTGCCGGCTAATCCCGATGGTATGGACTTGGTATCCGACTGGTATATGAGCGCCGACGATCCTAAAAAGCGCAATATGTCCATACCTCGTCTGTATCAGAAATACGTAGGACATGACAACAATCGCGACTCTTATATCGCCAACCAGATTGAGACCGAACTTATCAATCGGCAGATGTATATCGAATGGATACCGCAAATCATGTGGAATCAACATCAAACAGGACCCGCAGGCACTGTTCTCTTCATGGCGCCCTTTCGCGACCCGTTTAACTATAACCAGGACCCGCTCGTTCCTATCGGCATCGATCTGGTAGGCTCTGCCGTTCATAACCGCTACCTTTCCGAAGGAAAGAAAGGAGCCGTCATGCGCAACAGCGCTTCATACTCGACATGGTTTAATGGCGGCGACCGTACAACGGTGGGATTCCACAACCAGATAGGGTTGCTGTCGGAAATCATAGGCAGTCCGACGCCTATAAGCATCCCGCTTCTATCGGATAAACTGCTCCCCAACGGCGATCAACCTCTACCTGTCGGACCGCAGCAAGAATGGCGCCAAAAACAAAGCATAGAATATATTACATCCGGAGCACGCGGCAGTCTCGACCTCGCCGCCAAGTTGAGAGAAGATTTTCTTTTTCGCATCTATCGCATGGGCAAAAACTCGATAGAACGTGGCAGTGAAGATTACTGGACGCTGACGCCCAAACGTATCGTTGAACTTGATACCGCGTATTCCAAATATCGAACCGAACAACGCAGAAATCGCGCCGAAACCACCCAACAACCTGCTTCAAACGCAGCTTTTTCGTTCGGACGCAATCAAGGCATCCCTGTAAAGTTATGGGATGAGTTGCATTCGCCGGAAACACGCGATCCGCGAGGATATATTGTACCGTCAAGTCAACAGGACTTCCTTACGGCAACTAAGTTTGTCAACGCTTTGATAAAGGCCGGAGTGGATGTGCACCGCGCAACAGCAGACTTTCAGGTCGCCGGTAAAAAATATCCGGAAGGTTCCTACGTAGTGAAAGCGGCGCAAGCCTTTCGTCCACATCTGCGCGATATGTTTGAACCGCAAGATCACCCCAACGACTTGCAATACCCCGGCGGCCCGCCGAAACCTCCTTACGATTTGGCAGGCTATACTCTGGCATTTCAGATGGGAGTGCAGTTCGATAGAATCCTTGACGGTTTCGACGGACCGTTCGAGAAAATAAACGGCCTGGCTAAAACGCCGACAGGCAGTGTAAGTAAAAGTTCAGCTACAGCAGGCTATCTTCTCAGCCATGAAGTAAACGACGCTTTTACCGGCGTTACCCGGTTGCTTTCCTCCGGAGAAGAAATCTATTGGCTGACTGCACCGCTGACTGCTAATGGCAGGACTTTCCCAACCGGTACAATATATATTCCTTCCAAATCATCTACAGCCGCAAGATTGCAGAAACTTGCGGCAGAGGTGGGTTTAAACTTCGAAGCTATCTCTACCAAGCCGAAAGGTGATGCGCTTAAAATACGCCCCGTCAAGGTAGGATTATGGGATAGATACGGCGGGTCGATGGATTCCGGCTGGATTCGCTGGCTTCTCGAGCAGGCTTTCCCGTTTCCATTCGAAGTAGTATATTCCGCTACTCTCGACGCAGGTAATCTGCGAAAGAAATTCGATGTACTTGTATTCCCGTCAGGAGCTATACCGCAAATCAGGGTTGATAGTGATACGCGCGATTTTTTCAGAGGATTCTCACTTGATACTGCCAGCATTCCCGTAGAATATCATAAACAATTCGGCTCAATTACCGCCGACAAAACAATACCTCAACTCCGTCGTTTCGTAGAGGAAGGCGGCTCTTTAATCGCTATCGGCAGCTCTACGGATATAGTTTATCACTTCGGTTTGCCGCTTGCCAACGCACTTGCCGACGTTCAGCCCGACGGCACAACTAAACGTTATTCACCGGACAAGTTCTATATCCCCGGATCTGTACTACAAGTAAAAGTAGATAACACCTCACCCATTGCGTATGGTATCACAGAGGATTTGGATTTGATTTACAGAAATAACCCCGTGTTCAAACTCTTGCCTGACGCCAAGTTGAAAGGCGTGAACGCGGTTGCATGGTTCAACAACTCAGAACCTCTGCGTAGCGGCTGGGCTTGGGGACAACACTATCTTAACGGTGGCGTAGCCGTTGCCGAAGCTACTGTCGGAAAAGGCAAAGTGCTACTCTTCGGACCCGAAATAACTTTCAGAGGACAATCCCACGCTTCCTTCAAATTCCTGTTCAACAGTATCTACTACGCAGGAGCAACGAATACTAAACTTTGAATTAATGGCGTCAACAAACAGCTTATTTACTAATCTTGCTTGCGTAGAATGCGGACGAATACATGCTAAGGAAGAGACACATACGATCTGCGAGAACCCTGACTGCAAATCCATATTGAGCGCTCAATATGATTTCGGAGCTAACCGGCTGACTAAGGAAGAACTGCGCTCGCGACCCGCCTCACTATGGCGTTACCGGGAGTTCCTGCCCGTATTGGATACTGATAACATCATCTCACTCGGAGAAGGTTTTACGCCCATCCTGCCATTGCTCAATCTACAGGAAACTGCCGGTAAGCGTGTGTTACTAAAGGACGAATCAAATAATCCTACCGGCTCTTTCAAAGCTCGCGGATTATCTCTTGCCGTATCCAAAGCAAAAGAATTGGGTATAAAAGAATTTGTAATCCCTACCGCAGGTAATGCCGGAGGTGCACTTTCGGCTTACGCTGCTCGCGCCGGACTGAAAGCGCATGTATTCATGCCACGACTCACGCCCCAAACATTCAAGGACGAGACTCGACTGTTCGGAGCTGAAGTAATTGAGATTGACGGCAATATCAGCGATTGCGGCAAGGCTGCCGGCGCCCTCGCTGTAGCCGAAGGGTGGTTTGACGTCTCTACCCTCAAAGAACCTTACAGATTAGAGGGTAAAAAGACTATGGGTTACGAGATAGCCGAGCAGTTGGAATGGCAAGTGCCCGACGTGTTACTCTACCCTACGGGCGGAGGCACAGGCATTGTAGGTATCTGGAAAGCATTCGGCGAGCTTGAGAAATTAGGTTGGACAGGCAGCAAGCGTCCACGAATGGTAGCCGTACAGAGTGCAAGTTGCGACGGTATCTGTTCGGCTTTCCATAATAACGAAGAGCGCTCTACATTCAAGGACAGCGGCTTCACAATAGCTAACGGATTGCGCGTCCCCAAACCTTACGCCGACAAGGTAATACTGCAAATACTGCGTGAAAGCAATGGTAATGCCGTCAGCGTCGCCGACAATGACATATTGACTTCCCTCTACGAAATCTCATCCCGCGAAGGGCTGTTACCCGCACCCGAAGGCGCCGCTTTATGGCACGCATTCAAGGAACTAAGCCGACAGGGATGGATACGGGAAGGCGAAACAGTATTGCTGCTCAACACGGGTTGCGGATACAAATATCTTGATAACATCAGATGAAACTGCATTGGCAAATACTCACAGCGCTCGTGCTCGGAGTAGCAACCGGCATATTGTTTCCCGAAATTTCAACATATATTTCATGGCTGGGCGATATCTTCATGAACGCCCTCAATATGCTGGTTGTGCCAATCATCTTCTTCTCAATAGTTAACAGTCTGAGCGGCATCGCACAAAACAGACTTAAACGCATCGGTATTAAAACTATCTTATTCTACCTTCTGACCATGCTGATTGCCGCTCTGTGCGGACTTCTGCTGGTAAATCTTATAGAGCCGGGCAGTGCGGCGCAGACAAGTGGATTAGCCGTTACTGTCCCCGAGAACCTTACAAAATCAGGTTCGATGCTTGATGTAGTGGTCAACTACGTACCGCGAAATATATTCTACGCCTTTACCCAGAATAATACTATTCCGGTAATTATAATTGCTTTCCTGACCGGACTTGCGCTGTCTAAAATCTCCACCGAAGGACAAGCATATCTGAACGGTGTTGTTCGCGGAGGCTTGGAGGTTACTATCCGCATTACAAATGTGATTATCCGCTGTTCGCCGTTTGGAATATTTGCTATCGTAGCATGTCAGTTCGGCAATTCGGCCAACTACTTCTCGCTCTTACAGACTATCCTGCTCTATGCTGTTACGGTTTCGGCAGGTCTTGCTATCCATTTCTTCATTCTATTACCTGTTTTGTTGAGATACGGATTCAATGTAAGCCCGGCGCGACATCTTCGCAACATGTCCGTCCCTCTGCTGACGGCTTTCTCGACTGCATCTTCAAGCGCTACCTTACCGCTTACCCTCCACGCGGTAGAGCATAAGGACGGCGTATCTCCAAAAATAACTAATTTCACAATTCCTCTCGGCGCTACTATCAACATGGACGGCACGGCGCTTCTTGAATGTGTGGCAGTAATCTTTATAGCGCAGGCTTATGGCATTGACTTGTCGGTTATGCAGCAAGCGCTGATAGTTGTTACCTCCTTAGTATGCGCCATAGGCTCGGCAGGGATTCCTATGGCTGCATTAGTGATGCTTGCACTGTTGCTTAATGTCGCAGGACTTCCACCGGAAGGAATCGGTTTAGTGATAGGAGTTGACAGACTTCTGGATATGATGCGCACTGCCGTAAATGTCTATGGCGACACCTGCGTAGCTGTTATGGTTGCCAAATCCGAAGGCGAGAAGCTTCCGATAGATATTAGCGCTACTCCTGAAAAATAAGTTTGCCGTCCCTTTCACTGCGACAATCTCTTCACGAACCTTAGCAGCAGTTCGCAGGCGGGGCTTAGGCAGCTGCCGTGGTCGAAGCCTTGCAGTTCGTGCAGTTCTACGTCGTTACCCATTGAGCGCATTATAGCGGCGAGGTGGAGGTTTTCCTCGAAGCGTCCGAGCAT
>JAITNE010000102.1 GCA_031290635.1 Tannerella sp.
ATCAGATACGTGGTTTTAGCATATTCCAAGGGCGACAGCATTTTTCACAGCCATGGTTTACGTCCGAACAGCCATGATTTTTCGCCCGAAACGCAGGTTTTTTTATCCGATTATGAAGAAGTTATTAACCGTTTGTTTTTAGATTGCTTCAATATCGGCAAAGAAATGGTCAATCAGGCCGGCTTTCAACTCTTTTGGGAGCCTTACGGCAGCATTGTGGATGCGCCTTTCGATATGGTTGAGGGCGTAAAAATCGCCGATGTACCGGTAACGGAGTTTTGGGTACACAGTCGCGGCATCTATCGTGGCGACGCTATGGCAAAGGCAGCCGCTGCAAGCAACAAACGCATAGTTGGAGCGGAGGCTTTCACCGGCATGGAGGCTACCTGCCGTTTCACCGAGACGCCTGCCATGCTGCGACGTCCTGCCGACATGGGCTATTCGTATGGCATAAACATGTATTTTCTTCATTCGTGGGCGCATAATCCTTTGAGCGACGAGTGGCAGCCGGGCTGGAACTTTGCGCACTACGGCACACATTTCAGTCGCAATCAGACATGGTTGAAGCCTGCCGGCAAGGCGTTCTTCACATATCTTTCGCGCTGCCAAATGCTGCTTCAATACGGCTCTTTTGTTATGCGCGACAATAACAAACTCCATCGCAGCGCTCCTGACGCCGAGATATTCTTTGTCCGCAACAACGGCGACACTCTTCCTAAACAATTGACATTCGGCATTAACTCTCCCAATTCCAAGCCTGAAATCTGGGACGCTTACAGCGGCGCTATCAAAGAATTAACGACTTGGGAGCGTCAAGGCGACAGCATCCGGCTTACTCTCGACCTTACCGCAGGCGACGCTTCCGTATTTATAGTTTTCCCTGCGCAAAACACATCCTACGCCAAACTTCCTGATATTAAAATAGCTAAGGAGACTTCAACGCTGATTAATGGCGGATGGACGGTAGCTTTCCGTCCTAAGACAAACGAAAAGCCTTTCTCTCGGAAATACGCTTCATTAGTTGATTTAAGCAAACAAAAGGACGTGCAGGAAAAGTATTTTTCGGGGACGGCTGTGTATGAGAAGACCATAAAGATTCCGGCGTCCGACCTGCAAGCCGGCAAGTTGTTGATTCTGGATCTCGGCAAGGTTTACGACATGGCTTCGCTCGAAATAAACGGACAGCAAGCGGCTGTACTCTGGTCGCCGCCATTCCGCGCCGACATCACGCCCTGCCTGCGGGCAGGCTCAAACACGCTTCGCATCAGCGTTACCAACACTTGGGCTAATCGTCTGATAGGCGACGAGCAGTATCCCGAAGACTTCGAGTGGACAGACCGCAATCAAGGCTTACGAGCGATGAAAGCCCTGCCGGCCTGGTTGTTTATCAATAGCGAGCCACGTCCTGTCAAAGAGCGCAAGACCTTTATCCCCTGGTACTATTTCAAGAAAGATTCGCCTCTCTATCCCGCCGGCTTAGTAGGGCCTGTCAAGCTCATAAGCGCGTATTTGCATTAGGGAAACGTCGCATTTGCATCCCGAGAAATTGATATTAATAGCGGTGAGCGGCATATTAAATGCAATGAGCCGTTTATCTTGGGAAATAAACGGCTCATCTTGGGAAATAAATATGTCAATCCTGCAAATTCTGCAATTCCGTCAAAAGAGATTCTGTTTTATTTTCTTTTGATAATCTTACAGCTCGACTTGCCGACGTTCACTATATATGCGCCATCCGCTAATGCCGACAAATTAACGCTTACGCCGTTGTAGTTTTGTTCAAGCACGAGTTTGCCCGTCATGTCGAAGACCGTAACCTTTGTTCCCTCCGGCGTTTCAACCGAAAACGACTCCTTTACGGGATTCGGCCTGACCTGCAAAACAGTTTTCTCCGGAGAGGCAACTACCGAGTTACTCAAGGGCGGCTTAAAGAATGGATGAACCTGCAAATTCCCGTCCATAAGGCCGAAAAACTCCTCTATCTTATGTCCTTCGACAGATTTAATTTTCTCATCGTAGGCCGCAAACCACATCAGAGGAATCCCGTCAGAGTGAGACCAGGTTATCATGGCGTCCAAATAGTTACGCGCCTTTGTTTCCGACGGAGTCTGGGTAGCCGAAGCGCCCGTAGGGACGTAATTGCCGCCGGAATAAGGGGTGCCAACTTCAGTTATTAACACTAATTTCGGCTCATAACTTGCTACCTCGTCGGCATACATCTTCTTCGTAACATCGACCATCTGGCTTTCAGGAGTATTATCCCACGTGCCGGCATAGATGTCCACTCCAATAAAGTCAAGCCGGTCTATGATAGCATGGCGCAGAGTAGCGCCGGCGATGTCAACGCTTCCGACAGGTATAACCAGCGATTTGGACTTCAACAGCGCCCGTACCTGCTCTATAGCGCCGAGAAAAGTAGCCGTCGAGACCTTCTGATTTAAGCTAAGCTCGTTGCCGATACTTATCAGGTCAGGTACATCAGGTCCCATTTCCAAAATCTGACGGAGGCCTTCCATCTGGGTAGCTACGTGCGTCGGATTCTCGCTGATGTATATTCCCTGCATCACCTTCATGTCATTCTGCTTGGCGATTTTGTTGATGTACTCATGGCCGTTGTTGACCGTGCCGTAGGTTCTGACCCAGTGCGCAAGGTCTTTTACGGGAGACATGCGGCGGACGGTTTCTTCCTCAGTGATTTTCAGACCGTACTGCTCGCCGTTGAGCGCCAGCGATACACACAAACCGAACAGCGGACGGTTGAAGTTGCTCGGCGTACCCCAGTAGAGCGTTTCCTTCGGCAACCACAGCATCGAAGACGTCGTGCTGACTTTCTCCGCCAGCTGCGCGTACGCTTTCACGAGCAGCGAACCGGCGGCAGGAGTTCGGAACGACGTCGAGCCGGAGTAGTTTTGAGCCGTAGCGGAGGTCTGCGGATCGCTGCCGTCCAAGGTATAGCGTATCACAGCGCCGTCTGCGGCCGAGAGGGTGATGGTTTGACCCGATGCTACAAAGCCGGAGTTTACGCTCGGCATGGGAGGCAGTAA
>JAITNE010000109.1 GCA_031290635.1 Tannerella sp.
CATCTTACAGGCAAAATAACGCTTCTTACAGGCAAAATAACGCTTCTTACAGGCAAAATAACGCTTCTTACAGGCAAAATAACGCTTCTTACAGGCAAAATAACGCTTCTTACAGCCAAAATAACGCTACTTACAGCCAAAATAACGCTTCTTACAGGCAAAATAACGCTTCTTACAGGCAAAATAACGCTTCTTACAGTCAAAATAACGCTTCTTACAGTCAAAAGTACGCTTCTTACAATCGCCGGAAGGCATCTCGTCATTGCGAGTCCCTATAAAAAATTCAAACAAGAGGAAATGACGGCTTAATAACTGTTTCGGGGAATTTCGTTACTCTGCGGATTTTACAAAATCCGTCATTGTAAGGTACGAAGCAATCTGATTCGTGCAATTCGTGTAATTCGTGTAATTCGTGGAGAAAAAACATATAATTCGTGGAGAAGAATATTTCGTGGAGAAGAATATTTCGTGGAGAGAACGAGTTCAAAACCACTTGAATATCTTCATTCCGATGGCGAAACATATCACCCCAACTAATGCCAGAGCCGCAGATGGCGTCAGTATCTCTATCCACCCTGCGCCTTCGTTGAATATACTTCGGAATCCGTCCGTAAGAGCAGTCAGGGGCAAGAGTTTGATGATGCCGATGCTCCAGTCCGGGAAATTATGGTAGCTGAAGAATACGCCGGACAATATCAACATCGGCATCTGCACCGCGTTAATCCATCCGTTACCCGTTTCCGTCTTGGATGTGCGGCTCGAAATCAACACCGCAATGCCCGTAAACGCAACGTTGCCGGCAAGAAACAGCAACGTCAGTGCGCCGATATTTCCCTGTATCACGACGCCGAAAATCAACCACATCGCCAGAATGATGATAAGCGCATCAACCAGATTCATCATTATGCGAACAATCATCATCGAAACAAGCAGGTTCGACTTGCGCATCGGCGTAGCAACCATGCGGCGCAGGAGCTTCTGCGAACGCCGCTCGATAATCGTATAACTTATGCCCCACAAAATATCCGACATGATGCCGAAAGCAATCAATCCGGGCACAAGAAAGTCGATATAACGCACGCCCTTGAGCGTCAAGGGCGAGATATTGGCTTGCGAGGATTTGTCGGCCGCAGACGGCGACTTTATCAAAGCCGACAGCTTGTTGTAAGCCAATTGCGCCTGCGAGTTTAGCGGGTCGAAATGATAGCGAACATGCCTTGAAGAGTCGCTGACAATCAAATCAGCTTCACCGCGCTTCAGGGCGATGATTGCCGACCGCCAATCGCTTCGCTCGAAGGTAAAAATGGTATTGCCTAAGGTCTTGTCCTCAATCCGCCAAACATGTTTGTTGTCTTCCTGACGGGCGTAAACCGCAAGCAGCGAATCAAGTTCGGTAAGGCTTTCCCCTACCATTACTACCTTGAATTTCGATTCGGCCGACTGCGTGAAAGCCAGCCCCAAGCCGATGGAAATCAATATCGGGAACACCATTCCCCAGAAAAGCACCTCCGGCTCGCGGATGGTTTCCAGAAGATGAGTCTTAGTAAGTTGATATAACTGATGGTCTTTGAAAGATTTCATTGTTGAGAAGGTATAAGTTCAGTAGTTTCTATCAGCCGCTTGCCTGTAAGCCGGATAAACAGTTCGTCGAGGTTGCGGGTACCGTCATTAGCGAGCAAGGTTTTAAGGTCGCCTTCGCGCAGGATTTGCCCTTCATCCACGATGATAATATGGTCGCAGAGCGATTCGGCCTCTTCCATATAATGAGTAGTCAGAATCAATGTCGTCTGACCTGCATCTTTCAGAGCCTTCAGGATATGCCAAAGGTCGAGCCGCGAATGAGGATCAAGTCCCGTCGTAGGCTCGTCGAGAAACAGAATCTGCGGCTTGTTGAGCAACGACACCGCCAATGCCAACCGCTGACGCTGTCCGCCCGAAAGAGCGCCGACCAGCGCTTTATGCTTGCTTTCCAAGCCCGTAAGCTCTATCACCTCGCTCACATTCTCGCTGCCCAATTCGTAGAAGGAGGCAAAGAGTAGCAGCGTCTCACGGACGGTCAACTTTTCGGCGAACCGCGTCTCCTGCAATGATAAACCGATGATTTTCCTAAGCTCGCGCTCATGTTGTTGCCAACTTTTTCCCTGAATCAGGATTGTTCCGCTATCGGGTTTCCTCAATCCCTCCATCATCTCAACCGTTGTCGTTTTACCGGCGCCGTTAGGTCCCAGCAAAGCCACAAACTCGCCCGCAGCAATAGCGAACGAAATGCCCCGCACAGCCTTCACATCCTTAAATGACTTGTATATATTGTTTACTTCAATCATCATAATTCTAATATCTGGGGGACAAAGGTAAGCCTTTTTTCTCATAGTTTCAAATAATATGCTTACCTTTGTGCCCGTAAATTTATAACTATATAATCAATGAAAATAGCAATTGTTGGAACAGGATACGTCGGATTAGTTACCGGCACCTGCTTTGCAGAAATGGGAACAGAAGTGTGCTGCGTCGATATCGACGCAGACAAAATCAACCGCCTCAAGAACGGTATCATCCCTATTTATGAGCCGGGACTCGAAGAGCTTGTGCTTAAAAACATGCGGAACGGACGGCTGAGCTTTACCACCGACCTGACGGAGACGCTCGACACGGTCGATGTACTGTTCAGCGCCGTCGGCACGCCACCGGACGAGAATGGTAGCGCCGACCTGAAGTATGTGCTCGAAGTAGCGCGAACTGTAGGTCGAAATATGAAGAACTACATCCTTGTAGTTACTAAAAGCACCGTCCCCGTCGGCACGGCGCAGAAAATCAAGCAGGCTATAGTCGAAGAACAGACCCGGCGCGGCGTCTCCATAGAGTTTGATATCGCCTCAAACCCCGAATTTCTGAAGGAAGGCGCGGCAGTCAAGGATTTCATGAATCCCGACCGCGTAGTTGTAGGAGTAGAAACAGAACGGGCGCAGAAGCTGATGACCGGACTGTATCGACCTTTCCTGCTGAATAACTTTCCGGTGATATTTATGGATGTACCTTCGGCCGAGATGACCAAGTACGCCGCAAACGCCATGCTGGCTACACGCATCAGTTTTATGAACGAGATAGCCAACTTGTGCGAGACCGTCGGCGCGGACGTTGCGATGGTGCGCAAGGGCATCGGCTCCGACAGTCGCATCGGCCGCAGCTTCCTCTATGCCGGCTGCGGATATGGCGGCTCTTGCTTCCCCAAAGACGTGAAAGCGCTGATAAAAACAGCCTCCGAGCATGGTCATGAAATGCGTATCCTCCAAGCCGTAGAAGACGTCAACGACGAACAGAAATATATCCTCTTCCGCAAACTGAACGCCTACTACCAGGGCGAACTTAATGGCAAACGCATAGCTTTGTGGGGACTCGCTTTCAAGCCCGAAACCGACGATATGCGCGAAGCTCCCGCGCTGGGGATTATCGACGAACTGCTGAAAGCGGGCTGCGAGGTCTCGGCCTTCGACCCCGTAGCCGTCGAGGAGACGCACCGCCGTCTGGGAGACAGCATACGCTACGCTACGGATATTTATGACGCCGTCGAAGGAGCTGATGCGCTGTTGCTCCTGACCGAGTGGAAAGAGTTTCGGCTGCCGGATTGGAGCGTCATCAAAGAAAAGATTCGCATTCCGCTCGTTAT
>JAITNE010000138.1 GCA_031290635.1 Tannerella sp.
TAAAAGTCCCCTTCATACAACCTGCACGGGGGGTATTCAAACAACCGGATTGTTTTTTTTCCCCCGAAGCCATCGCCGTCACATTTCTTACAAAGGATATGGACTTGAAAAACTCCTCCGCAAAAGAGATTTTGTTGTCGTCTATCTCTAATTCCATTTGATATTTCATATTGTTTATTGTGTTATTTCGAGAGAATAATTACCGGCGGGGAGATTATAACTGCCGTCAGGGAGACTTGTAAGCTCTATCGTTTTGCTATCGTTAAACAGCGCTTTCTTCAGGTTGCTGCCGGCGGGCAATGTCAGCAAGGCCGTACTGTTAGCAGGTATCACAATGTGATAGGTGATTTTGCCTTTCTTGCGCTCCCAATGTGATACAATCTTGCCGCGAGGTGAATTGTATGATACTTTAGCATACGTGAGACCCTTGACAAAGTGCGGACGTAGCAGGATATTCTTGAAACCCGGATGTTCGGGGTCAATATTGATGCCGCCGAGAGCCTTGTAAAACCATGCGCTTATCTCGCCGAACATAATATGATTGAGGGAGTTTTCGCGCACTTCGCCGATGGCATTCCAAAATTCATACAAGGTTGTAGCATTGTCCTTCGCTATCCAGTAACCTATGCTCGGATAGTCGGATTGAGAGGCTATGGTGTAGGCTATGTCGGCGTAGCCGTTTTGAGTCAGGGCGTAGAAGATTGACTTTGAGCCGAGCAGACCTACGTCGATGTGGTTGTTATCGGTAGTAGTGATGCGCTTGGCGAGGTTGGCGGCTATCTGAGGGCGGAGTTCGTCGGGCGCAAGTCCCCATAGCAGCGCTGTGCTTAGCTCTGTCTGGTTGCCGTCGTGATAGATAGCCTTTTCGCGGTCGAGGTATTCCTTGTTGAAGGCGTCCTTGATTTTTGCAGCGAGGGAGGTGTAGTAGGAGTAATCTTCTTCATTATTAAACAGTTTGGCTGTGCGGGCGAGGATGGTTACTACGCGATAGTAATAGACTGTTGTGGTGTACTGCTGGGGAGTTTGCGACTTGACAGGTATCCAGTCGCCCAGACCGTTGTTACACAAGCCGCCGGGAGACTTTGATTCCAGATAGCCAACGTAGCGTTTGATATTGTCATACATCGAAGCCAGCAGACGGCTGTCGCCATAGAACTCATAGACAGCCCAAGGAATTATGGCAACGCTGCCTGTCCACTCCGGACCCGTAGCCCAGTCGTAGCCCCAGCCGCTTGTGGGGATGATGTTTGGAATCAGGCCGTTGGGTTGTTGTTCGTCGCGGTGGTCGGCCATCCATTTCTCATAGACAGTGATACCGTCGAAGTTGAAGAGGCCGAGATCTACGGCATAGTTGCCATCGCCCGTCCAGCCGTTTTTTTCGCGATGCGGACAGTCGGTAGCGTAGCCGAAGAGGTTGGAGAGGTAGGAGTTGTTGGCGGCAAACCATATCCTGTTAAGCAGAGGATTGGAGGTCTCAACCTGTCCTGCGGGAGGCACGTCGCTGTGCATAAACAGTCCTTCGAGAGATTCGGAAGTCAGCTCTACGGGTTTGTCGGCGGTAACTTCGACATACTGAAAGCCCTTGTAATTGAAGCGCGGCATAAACACGTCTTCGCCCTTGCCGCTCAGGATGTATATATCGGTTGAGAAAGGGTCGGTATCGTCAGTGGGACGATAGTGTTCGGCGATGTTGCGTATATCTACCGAATCGTTGGGTCGCAGTATCTCGGAATGAACCAGGCGTATCTCAGTACCGGCTTCACCGCTGACACGCAGACGTGTTACTCCAGAAATATTACGTCCGAGGTCGAAGATATAACGTCGGTCGGACAGCTTTTTAAACACGCGGGTGGGAATGAGTTCTACGTCGCGGACAGGGTGAAGTTGCTGTGCGACGATGTTGGATGATGGAGTTGGGCGGTAGAGTGCGTTTTTCCACTTTGAAGCGTCGAAGCCGGCGGTGTTCCATCCCTGCTGTTCGAGGCGGGCGTCGTAGTGTTCGCCGGTGTAGATGCTGTTGAAAATCAGAGATCCGGAGGAGGTTTTCCAGTCTCTGTCGGAGATAACTGTTTGTGTAGAGCCGTCCTCGTAGGTTATACGCAGGTCGAGGCAGAAGGTGGGGCGGTCGCGCCAGGGTGCGCGGTGGAAGTACCATACTGCGGTTGACTGGTGGTTATACCAGCCGTTGCCGAGCAGCACTCCGACAGCGTTGTCGCCCTGTTGCAGTTGGGCGGTTACATCGTAGGCGACGTAGAGGTTACGTCTGTCGTAGCGGGTAAACATCGGGTCGAGGCGATGGTCGCCTGTCTTTTGGCCGTTGATATACAGCTCGTACAGACCGGCAGCTGCGATATAGGCACGTGCGGAGCGTATTTTCCCGGTTTCGGTACGGAACTCCTTGCGTAAGTAAGGCGCAGGCTTGGTGCGGATACTGTTACCCGAAGTAGTATGTCCGTCGCTGATCCAGTAGCCTTTCCAGTTGGTTTGCCGGAGATGGCCGGTCTCGAAGGAGGCTACGGCTGAGTGGCGTTGCACTCCGTCCTTGTCCCATATTTCCACGCGCCAGAAGTAGCGGGTGTAAGGCTCGAAGTTTTGACCTTGATAGACGGCGAGCATGTCGTCGGAATCAATCTTTTGAGTATCCCAGTAAGAACCTTTACCTTCGAGGACGGCAAGTGAATCTTCGCCTGCGACGATGCGATAAGCCTGTTGCAGAGCGCCGGCTCTGTCGTCCTGAAGCCGCCATGTAAGACGCGGTTCGGCGACGTCCATACCCAGAGGCGACGTCAGGTATTCGCAGCGCAGATCTACCGGTTCGATGGATAAAGCCGGTTTGCCGGCGTCCGTAACTGAGGCATTCAAGCCTGTTGATGCGCTGATGCAAGCGCTGATAATGAATAGATGATACAGTTTCTTAATCATGATTGTTTAATTTTAGAGCTGCAAAGATAGTAATTTTTAGTTGAAAGCGAAAGTTTTCCGCTTTTTTTTTGGTAATTAAAATATTTGTTGTAACTTTGCAGCCGGTAACTTAATAAAAAAGATGTTTTAAATGAAGAGTTTGTGTTCGAATTCGGTATTATGTTGGCGCTTGCAGCAATTGTTGTGAGTACATTGCCGATATTTCTCATCCGAGTTATTTTTTAGTTAATAATGGAAAGGCCTGTTGTACTTAAACAATGGGTCTTTTTTCTTTCAAGATTTTACTTACATTAATAGGAATAAACAATATGAACTATCAAGTTAATGACAAAGGTTATTACGGTCGCTTCGGCGGCGCTTACGTCCCTGAAATACTCCACAAGTGCGTGGATGAATTGCAGAAGCGGTATCTTGGAATCTTGCAGAGCGAAGATTTCCGCAAGGAGTATCACGTTCTGCTCAGGGACTACGCGGGTCGTCCTTCGCCGCTGTATCATGCCGGCAGGCTTGGCGAGAAGTACGGTTGCCGCATCTACCTCAAGCGTGAAGACCTGAACCATACAGGTTCTCACAAGATTAACAACACTGTGGGACAGATACTTGTAGCCCGCAGTCTGGGCAAGCGCCGCATCATCGCCGAGACCGGAGCCGGTCAGCACGGAGTTGCAACCGCCACTGTCTGTGCTCTAATGGACATGCCCTGTGTTGTATATATGGGTCGCACGGATGTAGAGCGGCAGCGCGCGAATGTAGAGAAGATGCGGATGCTTGGCGCTGAGGTCGTGGCGGTTGAATCCGGCAATATGACGCTCAAAGACGCTACTAATGAGGCTATACGCGACTGGTGCAGTCATCCGTCCGACACCTACTATATTATAGGTTCTACGGTTGGACCTCACCCTTATCCCGACATGGTTGCACGTTTGCAATCCATTATCAGCGAGGAGATTCGCTATCAGCTCGTCGAGAAGGAGGGACGCGACTATCCCGACTACCTGATGGCCTGCGTGGGCGGCGGAAGTAACGCTGCGGGCACGATATATCACTATCTCGACGACGAACGTGTCCGTATAGTGCTTGCCGAAGCCGGTGGCGAAGGAGTGAAAAGCGGTCGCAGCGCGGCTACTATTCAGCTTGGTCGCGAGGGTATAATTCATGGCGCTCGTACTTTGGTGATGCAGAACGAAGATGGACAGATTGAAGAGCCTTATTCAATATCGGCCGGCCTGGATTACCCCGGCATCGGCCCTCTGCACGCTAATCTGGCCAAGATTAAGCGGGCAAAGGTGCTGGCTGTAAACGACGACGAGGCTCTGCGCGCTGCCTTCGAGCTGACTCGCCTTGAAGGTATCATACCTGCACTTGAGAGCGCTCATGCTATAGGCGCTCTCTCGCAGATGGAATTTGATAAGGACGACGTTGTAGTCTTGACGTTGTCGGGTAGAGGTGACAAGGACATGAATACATACTTGAATGGAAAGAATTGATTCTATATTGACAAGATTTGAACCTGAAGGTGTGAAGC
>JAITNE010000141.1 GCA_031290635.1 Tannerella sp.
GCGCTTTTCGGGATTAGAAAGAGTGCCGTCGGAGTTGATGTTGTCGGCGTCAAGATTGTACGGACCGCGCTCATTAGGATAGTAAGCAAGGTTGAGGATATTCAGATAGTTGTTGTCAGTGTAGAGCAGGTCGCGATTAGGGAAGATTTCTTCGGACAGCACGGCTCTGACGCGGTGGTCGGATAAATGATCATCGGTTATATACGAAGGCCGCAGCGAAGAGTTGCGACGGGTGAAAAGTCCGTCGATATAATACCAAGCCAACAGCGCCCGATTCTTTCCGTACTCAATATTGTTAGAAAGTAAAGCTTCGGGAAACTGCGCCGTCTCCTTACCGCCGTCGTAAGGCGTGCTTGAGATATTCCAGGAGTATGGATTCAGCAGATCGTCCTCGAACTGCGTCGATTCAAAATCGTCGAGATAGGAATACTCTCCTACGTATTTATTCTGATAATGACCTGCTATAAGGTGAGCAAACTCGGCATTGAGCGAAAACGTACTCGGCGCGGTCAAGGACAGGAGCGGCAGCTTGTCGAACATATTTGTAAGCCACTGGCTCTGATTCTTATAGTCGAGGTTCAATCCCCAGAGGGTGTTCTTCACTGATTCCTGACCAAAGGTTGTCTTTGTCGTCTGCGGCATCTCCGAGAGGTGCATGATTGTAGTACCTACGTTTAAGTTCTTCGAGACCTCATAGTTAATATCCGTGCCGAACACCGACTTGCGCTGCATTGAAGAGGTTGCCTGATTCTCAAGCGCGACGCTGATATTGGCATTGCTCGATATAAGCGTCTCATTAAGTATGCTGACCGTGCCCGAAGTGTAATTGACAAGATAATCTACATTCTCGGTCAGTATTATGCCGTTAGCCCGCACTACGACCGAGCCTCGCGCCACATTTGTAGCTCCAAGCGACAAAACGCTCGACGACGAGCCGCTGTATTGTCCGCGAATCACAAACTTGTTCTTTTCGGCTATCTGCTTGGCTATGGTCAGGGTCGAATCATACAGTTCCTGATAGACGTACTTGTCGGCTATGTCGTCGTTGCCTATAGCCTTGCGCAGATGCTTTCCGAAAGGCTCTACTACGGGGAAGATTATCCGTCCGTTAATAGCTGTGATGGTATATCCTTCAACGAAGTCGAAAAAGCCGTCGCCCTGAGCGTTAGGCACTACTTCATTATTAGTATTCAAGCGGTCGAGGTTCATCACCTTCAATAGCGGCTTCTCCCGGATATTACCTTCGGGGATGGTATAGACGTATGTTCCGGCCGTATCGCTGTGATAAACTATGTCGAGGCGGAACTTGGCCTTCTGCACGGAATAGGCGCTGGGGATAGCGTAGATATTCTTCATCATCAAGTCCCAGAACGGCATCGAGGGCGACAGGGATGTGCCCTTCAATACCTTCAGATACAGACATTGGTTGGTATCCTCCGTCTTGTCGCTCGAAAACTCTCCGACCTGATAGACCGTGCCGTTGTAAAGATACTCGAAAGCGACGGCTAAAACTTCGTCGGCTTGCAGCTTGGCGGTGAGCGAGATATATCCGAGTTGATTATTGAACTTGTAATCTGTGGCCGACAACATGCGGGCGCTCTCTATCTTTTCGTAGTCCCTGCCCCCTTCTATCACGCCGTCGAAGGTTTGCGTTACCGTGCTTATCTCGCGTGCGCCGGGGTAGCTCGAAACGATGGTACTGTAGAGCGAGTTGGCGTTATTGTAGGGCACGGGCAGGCTGCCGGCGGGGACGAACATCGGATTGCTGATATGACTGTTTTCGCCAAGGTCGGCAAAGGCGACGATATTGCGCGTCTGTCCGTGAACACTGCTTTTGTTAGTAATCCAAACTTCAATGCGGTTGATCATAATGCCCGACGAGATATAGGGCAGTTTAGCCAAAGCCTTGTCGTAGTTGTCGCGGAAGTAATGCGACAGGAAATAGTGGCGGTTCTCGTCGTATTTGTCAACTGTTATTTCGTAGTCAGTCATTTGAGAGCCTCCTTTGGATGAAATCGTGCGCGAATCGGATTCCTGCTGAGCTACTATCGCTTTTACGCGCAGTTTGCCGAACTGCAAGTCGGTCTTGACGCCAAACAGCGCCGAGCCGCCGCGTACCAGCGAGTTATTTGTCTGCAAACTGACATTACCGCCCTCCAGGGCTTTAACTATCTCGTCTTCATCGCCGGCATAATTGAGGTTGAGCTTGGATTGATCGAACTCAAAAGCAGCTCCGGTGTTATAGTTGAAGTCGAAGTTTACTTTGTTGCCTACCGAAGCGACCATGTTGGCCTGCACGTCGGTGTTGAAATTGAAAAACGTGCGGCTGCGCGACTTTTCGGGTAATGCAGGATTACTTGTAGAGCTGCTTTTCAGTCCTATATCAAGTCCTATCGTACCCTGCGAACTTAGCTTAACGCCGCCGGGACCAAATATCTTGTCGGCAGGACCCAGGTCAAACTGTATGTTCATCGGGTCGAAACGTTTGTCGCCCCTGTTGCCCCCTACTCCACCTCCGCCGGAAATGCTGTCCCACGAAGCACGGGTCTTTTCACGGAAATACTCATCCATCGACTGCCGCAGACTGTATTTTTGATATTCTTCGGAAGTCATCTTCAGCGGCGTACCGAGTTTCAGGTCGCCTACGGTCGATTTAATCAGATAAGTATTTGTCTTCAGGTCGTATTCCACACTGGTTTTAAGATTCTCCGGATCGCGCAGATCTGCCGCCGAGTTGCCTTTGAGTTCTTTATAGTTATCTCCCACATATCCTTCCTGTATGGTTTTTTTCACAGGAAAACGGGGTTTTACCAGGGCGGTATCATCTGCGGAGCTATCCGCAGAAATAATATTTTCAGGGATGCTGTCCGCAGAAATACTGTCCGCAGGGATGCTGTCTCCGGAGAGGCTGTACGACGAAAGATTATGCGACGAAAGGTCATACATCATACCCATCACTCCGGCATGTTCCGCGTTCAGCGCAAATATGCCCGATATAAAAATGATAATCAGTATTATGTATTTTCCTCTCCTTTTCATCTCTTACAGCACTTTCAATGCGTCCTTGATTACTTGTTCTATGCTTTGAGCGGGAGTTTTCCTGAGTATGGACTCAACGGCTTTCTGCGACATGTTCTTCTGGAAACCCAGCATCACAAGCGCCGCTACAGCGCCTTCGAGCGTCTCTGTCCGCACTCCTGCCATCGTCGAAGTTCCGGCAGCCAAGCCCGCTACCGGCTTCACCTTGTTCTTCAGATCTACAACTATACGTTGAGCAGTCTTGCTTCCTATGCCTTTGATGGCAGTCAGACTGACGTCGTCGGCGGATGCAATCACGTTTACAAGCTCCGGCGGCGGTAACGACGACAGTATCATCCTCGCCGTGTTAGGCCCGACGCCCGAAACGGAGGTCAGCAACAGAAACAGTTCACGCTCCTCTCGCGTAGCAAATCCGTACAGCAGGTGAGCGTCTTCGCGTATCACTTCCATAACATACACCTTGCCTTCGGTCGCGTGGTTAAACGCGCTGAACGTCGTTACGGAGATATTCAACTCGTAGCCTATACCGCCACATTCTACTATCATTCTTGTCGGCGCAAGCTCTGCTATTTCGCCTCTTATATATTCAATCATACTCTTAAATTAGAAATTAGAAGTTAGAAATTAGAAATGCTGTCATTCTTTGATTTCACAGCAATTATAACGGAAAATTCTTTGAAAACGTATATTTAATTCAAAAAAATCACTACCTTTGACGGCTTTTAGAACAAAAAAGACAATTAAAGATGAAGAAATTCAGTGAAATATGTTACCCCGTTTTTGAACGGGCAACAAACGACTATCATGCTACGGACGACGTAAACGCCGCATGCAGCAATCCTTTCGAGGAAGGGACGATAGAGTATTGTCTCTATCTCAAGAACAGGATTGACGCCGTGCAATGGCATCTCGAAGATATAATCCGTAATCCGCAGATTAATCCGGCGGAAGCGCTGCTGCTTAAACGACGTATCGACAGCTCGAATCAGGAGCGTACAGACCTCGTAGAGCTTATCGACTCTTATTTTCTTGATAAATACAAGGATACGGTCGTTCTGCCGGAGGCTTCAATCAACACCGAAAGTCCGGCCTGGGCGATAGACCGTCTTTCGATATTGGTACTCAAGATATATCACATGCTGATAGAAACCCAACGTACCGATACTGACGAGGCTCACCGCCAAGCATGCAGCCGCAAGCTCGACGTACTCGAAGAGCAGCGCCGAGACCTGTCGGCCGCTCTCGACCAACTGCTCGACGACTTCTCCGCAGGTCGCAAGTACATGAAAGTCTATAACCAGATGAAAATGTACAACGACCCAGCCCTCAATCCCGTTCTCTACAAACAATCTCATGGCTAGGATTCTGATAATTCGACTTTCGGCAATCGGGGATGTGGCTATGACTATTCCGGTAGTGTACGCCATAGCCGGGAGCTATCCGCAGGATTCGTTTACCGTACTGACGCAGACTTTCCTGATGCCGCTTTTCATCAACAAGCCGCCCAACCTGAATATCATGGGGGTAAATCTTAAATCTACGGAGAAATCTTTCCCTGGATTCATGCGTTATGCCTTTATGCTCCGCAAATATAACTTCGACAAGGTTATTGATATTCACGACGTGATACGCTCAAGATTAGCCGGCTTACTGTTTTCGCTCAACGGCGCGAAAGTTTACCGCATAGACAAGGGACGCAGCCTGCGCAGGGCGCTTACAGCCCGTCCGCCAAAGATTATCCGGCGTTTGCCGACGGTCATAGAGCGTTACGCCGCGGTTTTCAGTGCAGCCGGTTACGAGTTTAAGGACAACTTTGTTTCTCTTTTTGAAAGCAAGCCGCTCGACGATTCGGCCGTGAAGACGCTGACCGGCGTCAAGTCCGGACGATGGATTGGAGTTGCTCCCTTTGCCAAACACAAGGGCAAGATTTATCCTCTTGACAAGATGGAAAAGATAGTCGAAGCGCTCTCACAACAGGTCGAGACCAAGGTTTTCCTTTTCGGAGGACGGGGAGATGAAGGCCGGATACTCGACGGCTGGTCGCAGAAATATTCTAATGTGATAAACACGGTCGGACTGTTTGCGCTCGACATGGAACTGACGCTGATAAGCCGCTTGGACGCTCTTATCTGCATGGATTCGGCTAACATGCACTTTGCCTCGCTTACAGGCACAAAAGTTGTATCCATCTGGGGAGCGACTCACCCTTACGCAGGTTTTTTGGGCTATCACCAGAGCGAAGCCCTCGCCGTGCAGCGCGACCTGCCATGCCGGCCATGTTCCATCTATGGAAATAAACCATGCTATCGCGGCGACTGGGCTTGTTTGAACGGAATTGAGCCGGAAGACATATTAATACACGTTATCAAGGGAGATTCTACGGGATCCCACGGAACTTTCGCGGGAGCCCCCGGAACTTTCGCGGGATCCCACGGAACTTTCGCGGGAGCCCCCGGAACTTCTACGGAATCCCCCAGAATTTTCAGAAATACAAGCTGAAAAAAGACTGATT
>JAITNE010000172.1 GCA_031290635.1 Tannerella sp.
TTCAAGTCGAACAGTCCGTATCCCAGACCAAGTTTGGCGGCTACGAAAGCCAGCGGATAGCCGGTCGCTTTCGACGCCAAAGCCGACGAGCGCGACAGTCGGGCGTTGACCTCAATCACGCGATAATCCTCGCTTTCGGGGTCGAGGGCATACTGTACGTTACATTCTCCGACGATGCCGATATGCCGTATTATCCTTATCGCCAGCTCGCGGAGCTTGTGGTATTCGGAGTTAGTAAGCGTTTGCGAGGGCGCTATGACGATGCTTTCGCCGGTATGTATGCCCAGAGGGTCGAAGTTCTCCATGTTACACACCGTTATACAGTTGTCGAAGCAGTCGCGCACTACCTCATACTCAATCTCCTTCCATCCTTTCAGGCTCTTCTCGACCAGCACCTGCGGCGAGAACGAAAACGCTTTCTCGACCAGCACATTCAGTTCTTCTTCATTGTCGCAAAACCCGCTGCCCAAACCGCCCAGCGCGTATGCTGCACGCAGGATGACGGGGTAACCCAGCTCGGAGGCTGCACGGCGGGCGTCGGCGGCGTTCTCTACAGCATGACTGCTGATTGTTTTGACCTCAATCTCATCCAGCCTGCGGACAAACAACTCGCGGTCTTCGGTATCAATAATCGCCTGCACCTGAGTGCCGAGCACCTGCACGCCGTATTTCTCAAGCACGCCCTGTTTGTAGAGCGCTACGCCGCAGTTCAGCGCCGTCTGTCCGCCGAAAGCAAGCATGACGCCGTCCGGACGCTCTTTCTCAATCACTTTCTCAACAAAAAATGGCGTTACCGGCAGGAAGTAAACCTTGTCGGCCACGCCTTCGGAGGTCTGTACCGTCGCTATGTTAGGGTTAATCAGCACCGTGTTGATGCCCTCTTCCATCAGGGCTTTGAGAGCTTGCGACCCTGAATAGTCGAACTCGCCGGCCTCGCCTATCTTCAGAGCGCCGGAGCCAAGAAGCAGTACTTTCTTAATATCTTTTCTTTCCATAATTCAATTTATTTCCGGTACAACATTTCTGTAAAGCGGTCGAATATAAACTCCGTATCCGTCGGACCGCTACAGGCTTCGGGGTGAAACTGCGAAGAGAAGAACGGCTTCGACCGGTGGCGGATGCCTTCGTTAGTACCGTCGTTCATATTGATAAAAAGCGGCTCCCAGTCCGAGCCGAGCGTATGGTTATCGACCGCATAACCATGATTCTGGGAAGTGATATAGCACTTGTCCGAGCCGACCATGCGGACGGGCTGGTTATGACTGCGATGTCCGTACTTCAGTTTGTATATCGACGCTCCGCCGGCTTTGGCAAGCAGCTGGTTACCCATACAGATGCCGCAGACAGGTCGATTGCCGTCCAGGGCGCGACGGATATTGTCCACCGCCGCCGAGCACGTCTCCGGATCGCCGGGTCCATTACTGATAAACAGTCCGTCGTAGTCCAATGTATTAAAATCATAGTTCCACGGCACGCGAATAATCTCCAGATCGCGCTTCTGCAAGCATCTGATAATATTGTGCTTCACGCCGCAATCTACCAGGACGACCTTCTTCCGGCATCCTCCTTCATTATATCTGATTATCTCCCTGCACGACACCTTATCGACGAAATTGACGCCTTCATAATCAAAGGAAACGACCTCTTCATCGTCCACATCTCCAATAATAATCCTGCCTGTCATCACGCCATGTTCACGCAGCCGTTTAGTAAGCGCCCGCGTATCGACGCCATACAGCCCCGGCACGTCCTCCTTCTGCAACCATTCGGCTAATGTATTGACCGAGTTCCAGTGGCTGCAATCGTAGCTGTAATCGCCGATGATGACAGCTTCGGCGTGAATGCGTTCACTTTCCATAAAGGTCGAGACGCCGTCAGCGCCCAGGGTCTGTGGCGGCACGCCGTAGTTGCCTATCAGAGGATAGGTCAGAACCATCAATTGCCCCGCGTATGAGGGATCGGTAAGGCTTTCGGGATAGCCGCTCATCGCTGTGTTGAAGACTACTTCGCCCCGTATCGGATGTTCCGCTCCAAAGGAGTAGCCTTCATAGCGGCTACCATCATCCAAAATCAATATTGCTTTTGTCATTATGTTATAATTTCGCGCAAAATTACAAGAATTTTATGATACCACAAAATAGATACCCCTCAAGTTTTCCGCATCTGTATGCAAAAAACCTGACAGGTTGCGAGAACCGGTCAGGTTTGAGAGTTATACTTCCATGTTGTTTTGCTTAATAATTAAGCGCTCTGATTTGGAAGTATGCCTTAGCATGCGAGCAAACGGGACAAAGTTCCGGCGCTTTCTTGCCGATAACGATATGTCCGCAGTTGCTGCACTGCCAGATTTGGTCGTCGTCGCGCGAGAACACCAAGCCGTCTTTCACGTTAGCAAGCAGTTTGAGGTAGCGTTCTTCGTGTTCTTTTTCGATTTTAGCTACACCCTCAAACAGGAAAGCGATTTTCGAGAAACCTTCTTCCTTGGCTGTCTGAGCAAAACCTGCATACATCTCTGTCCACTCGTAATTCTCGCCATTAGCGGCGTCGAGGAGATTGTCGGCTGTAGTGGGAATTGCGTTGTCGTGCAATAATTTGAACCACAGTTCGGCATGTTCCTTTTCGTTACGCGCGGTTTCAGAAAAGATAGCGGATATTTGTTCGTAGCCATCTTTTTTCGCTTTCGAAGCATAATACTGATATTTAGTATGAGCTTGCGATTCACCCGCAAATGCGGTCTTCAGATTTTCTTCTGTTTTTGATCCTTTTAATTCCATAATTAAATCTTTTAAGTTATAAATATTTATACGATAAGAGGCCACAAAGTTACAACTAATTTTTGAAACAACAAAATCTCAGGAAAGAAGTTTTTTTGATGATGATGATGATTTTTTGATGATA
>JAITNE010000122.1 GCA_031290635.1 Tannerella sp.
GAATGGACTGCGATTGATGCGCAGCTCTCGGCTGTGCGCTTCTGCACAAGCTGGGCTACACGTCGGGAAGACGTCATCGCATTGATTAAGGATATACAAGGATTATAAAATCACCGTTGCATGTTTCTGGGCAAGGAGGGACAGTTCGGTAGCGAGGAAGCAGTGATGTTGGGTCATGGCGGTTTCGGTTCTGTTCAGGACGTCGTCCACAAACTGTCGCCCGAATGTCAGGACGGTATCCCTGCAATCAACATATTCAGCCTTGTCTTTATTAACCAGAAATAGATGGTTGCCGCCCGCGCGACCAACGATGTCAATGTTTTTGCGCAGTTCAATATAGCCTTCCGTGCCGAGAATAGTCAGTCGTCCGTCGCCCCAGGTTTTCAGCCCGTCGGGAGTAAACCAATCCACGCGGACGTAGCCGCTACCGCCGTTTCCAAGCATAGTTGTATCACCAAAGTCTTCAAACTGCGGATACTGTTTATAGTGAACAAGTCCGATTTGTGATGACAGAATCCGCGCTTCGGTAGAGCCGGTGAAAAAGAGGAACTGGTCGAACTGATGGCTTCCGATATCGCAGATTATGCCGCCGTAATATTTCTTGTCGAAGAACCATGATGGACGCGCCGGAATATTCATCTGATGAGGTCCCATACCGATAGTCTGCACAACCTTGCCGATAGCGCCTGCGGCAACGAGTTCGCCGGCACGGACGGTAGCGCGACTGTCGAAACGCTCGGAATATTGGATAGAATAGATGCGACCTGTCTCGCGCTGCACCCGCCGCGCTTCTTCAAGTTGTTCAAGGGTGATGATGCCGGGTTTATCTACGAGATAATCCTTGCCGTGCTGCATGACGCGGACGCCGAGCGGCGCACGGTCGAGCGGTATGCCCGAACTAAGCACTGCGGAGATGCTGCTGTCTTCGAGTATCTCGTCTTCGCTGCGAGCCTGGCGCACTGTCGGATACTGCTTGGCGAAAGCGGCGGCAAGGTCAGGCTCGGCGGCATAAAACGCTACAAGCTCGCCTCCGCCCTGCTTGACGGCGTTAATCATTCCATGGATATGTCCGTGATTGATTCCGCAGACAGCAAAACGCAGCCGGGGTCTCGTTTGGAGGCGCTCCGGCTGCATGATGTTGAAAAAGCTGTCGGCTGCCGACGATTTTGTGGTCAGAACGGTCGCGGCGGCAGCCGATGTTTTAAAAAAATGTCGTCTTGTAAACATAATCTTCAGATTACATTTTCGATGATATCACGGCTCTTGGCGAGGTCGGCGTCGGTCATGTCGTAGTTCGAGAGGTCTCCTGCGAAATAGCCGTCGTAAGCAGCCATATCTATCAATCCGTGTCCCGAAAGGTTGAACAGTATAATCTTGGACTTGCCTTCCAGCTTTGCCTGCTCGGCCTCTGCTATAGCGGTGGCTATGGCGTGCGAGGATTCCGGAGCGGGAATGATGCCTTCGGTCTGTGCAAAAATAACTGCCGCCTTGAATGCGTCGAGCTGCTTGACGTCCACAGCTTCAATAAAACCGTCTTTCCTCAACTGGCTAACGATAGATCCGGCGCCGTGATAGCGCAGACCGCCTGCATGAATGTGAGGAGGCGAGAAGGTATGACCGAGCGTGTACATCGGGATTAAGGGGGTATAGCCCGCTTCGTCGCCGAAATCGTACTGAAATACTCCGCGCGTCAGTTTCGGACAAGACGAAGGCTCGGACGCGATGACGCGGATTTCCTTGCCGCCATCAAGTTTATGACGCAGGAAAGGATAGGAAATACCTGAGAAATTCGACCCTCCGCCGAAGCATCCTATAACGACGTCGGGATATTCGCCCGCCATTTCCATCTGTTTCTCAGCTTCGAGACCTATAACCGTTTGATGCAGACAAACGTGATTCAGCACGCTGCCGAGCACATATTTGCAATTCGGCGTCTGCATGGCAAGTTCGATAGCCTCCGAGATAGCCGTGCCCAGACTGCCCATGTATTGCGGGTTGTCGGTCAGAATCTTCTTTCCGGCTTTAGTGCTCATGCTCGGCGAAGCTACTACCTGTGCGCCGAAAGTCTGCATGATAGAGCGCCGGTAAGGCTTCTGCTCATAACTTATCTTGACCATATAAACGGCCAAATCGAGGGCGAAAGCCTTAGCTGCATACGCCATTGCCGCACCCCACTGCCCTGCGCCCGTCTCGGTAGTGATATTGGTCAAGCCTTCTTTCTTGCAATAGTAAGCCTGCGGGATAGCGGAGTTGAGCTTGTGAGAACCTACGGGACTGATGCTCTCGTTCTTGAAGTAGATATGAGCGGGAGTATCCAAAGCCTTTTCGAGGGCTGTAGCCCGCACTAACGGCGTCGGCCGCCATACCTTGTAATGCTCAATCACTTCTTCGGGAATATCGATCCACCGATCCGTCCGGTTCAACTCCTGATGAACCAGTTCTTTCGCGAAGAGAGGATACCAGTCTTCGGCGTTAAGCGGTTCTTTAGTGCCCGGATTAAGAGCGGGCAGCGGTTTGTTTTTCATATCGGCGACAACGTTATACCAAGCTGTCGGGATATCATTCTCCTGTAAAAAAAATTTCTTTGTAGCCATAGTTACATTCTTTTAATTAGTTAATATTTAAAAACTGTCGGCAAAGGTACGAATAAGTTTTGAATTATCACTTCTGTATTGATTCGATTTGCAATTATCTCTTGTAGTTTTGTGTCATCTGTTATGTATACGAAAGTTTGGTTACTGACCCGAAACTTTCGTCGTTTATGAGTGCGGCTAACGTACCCCCTAACGTCGTTTCGGGGGCTACCGGCAGTGCAATAGACTTCAAAAAGTGGCTAGATAAGGTTATTCCGGAAGAACAATGCTACGTGGAATTACAGTATCACGGACAATTAGGCATAGAAGCGATAGAAAGTGTGTTTATTCCGCGTCAACTCCTCGCCGGTGTAAAAGATATACTTTTGCCGTATAAGAGCAAATTTAAAGTGTTTACGGAAGAAAATGGGCGA
>JAITNE010000123.1 GCA_031290635.1 Tannerella sp.
TAAGTAATCATATTCCCTTAACAGCTCGCAATAAAACTAACGAAAATCTCTAAAAATGCTAAACGCTATACAACCATTTATAAAAATATCACAATCTTTTCTAACTAAACTTCATTCACTTTTGGTTTCTATCTAACATCATTTTCATCGTCATAATATCTCTCAATTGCGAGTGCAAAGGTACGGGCTTTTTTTGACCCCAGAATTGATGTATGATAAGAAATAAAATATTGTAACAAATTTAACTTTTATATGTTTTTGTTCACCATGTTAATACAACCGATAAATGACTCTTTAAACCATGCGACAAGTGAGTTACAGACTGACATCCAGCGCGGTAATGTGCTTGTAAAGATTGACGTCGAAGTCCGTCATGCCGTAATGACTTAGGATGATGCGCGTGGCGTCGATTACATCGACAGGCGGGTAAGCGGCGCTCGCGTTGAATGTGTTCAGGAACTTGACAATGAAAAAGGCGTCGAAATGGTCTTGCATCCTTTTGACAAAGGCTTTTGAGGACGACGAATAGCGCCTGCATTCCGTCATGACAGCATCGAACGACTCAGCTCCGACACAGTTCATGATTTCTTCGGGGATAAGGCTGCCGACATCGCTTTCAGCCATCGCAGGGAAGAGTTCGTAGAACCTCTTCAACAATCCGAACAAACCGTAGTTATAAACAAGGTACTTGCCATTATTTTTGATGATGTTGTTGACCGACGGCCCTGTACCGAAAGGCACTCGATTGGATACGCGCGGCGAAGGAAAGACTATCGGCTTGGATACTTCGCGAACGGGTCGCCGCTTGAGAGCTTTTTGCAGAAAGTAGAAATCTTCGCCGCCCTGTCGTGGCGACATGCCGCCGAGACGGGTATAAGCCTCCGCCCGCACTGCGAAACACGAGCCGATAGTATGTATGGCAAAGGGCGAATCAATGGATTTGAGCGCCAGACGGTAATATCGAAGGTACATCTCATACAGCCGGCAGGCTTGAAGCGTTTGTTCGGGATACTTTGCGGCGTCGTAGTCGTGATGGAACTGAAACGTGAAGCACTCGGCCGAAAGGTCGTCGGCAGCATGTTCTATTGCGAGGAAATAGTCTTTGTCAACCAGGGCGTCAGCATCGAGAGAGACGATAAGTCCGTCCGGTCGGTCTATATCGGCAAACCGACGTACAGCTTCATCCATAGCGGTCTTGCGGGCGTAACCTACCCCATTCTTTTTTCGGATTGTGCCTTCAACGATAAGTGGCAGCAAGCGAAAACTGCGATATGCGTGCGCTTCAGCCATTTGCTGCAAAGCGGCGTATGTTGCTCGATTAGCACTGACGACCTCAGGCGACGAGTTCTCGCCCGAATTGACGTTCACTATCACTTCGACAGCCGAATGGGCGGGTGAAGCCTCATCCAAAGACTTCAGGGTATCGAAGACGAACGCCTCATCATAGCATGGAATGATGACGATAATCGAAGTATTGTCATCAGGCTTGTCTGCGAAAAAGCGAGGCAAAGAATTGTATCTTGCAAAATATGTTGCGGCGAAATCCATGTGTTTTTGCTGCAAAGGTAAGCATAAATCCGGAAATATTTCTGTATCTTTGTCGCATTAAACTTATAATTTGTATTCTATGAACAGACTTTTCTTACTTCTATGCTTGTGTTTGCCGGCGTCATTGGCGGCACAAGAAAAGGACTTTTACAGGCACGAGTTTCAATTCTCCCTGGGTGACAATTCACATCAGGCATTTGAATTAGAGCCTTCTTATTCGTTGATGTTCAATAAAGTATTTGGTTTTACTTTGGGGTTAAATTGTATGGGTCAGTATTGGGACAAGGTGCATTTTTATAACGATGATAAGTATCAATGGACGGTAACAAGCGGACAAGACAAAGCTTCAACGATATTGTTGCGTCCGGCTTTGCGTTTTCGTTTGCCCGTACTCAAGGAAGAGGGCAGTTATTTTATGCATCTCAATTTGGAACCCGGCGCGTTCATAAACCTTATCCCAAACAGAACATTGACGTTCGATTATGTAGAACAACGGGATCCAATATCTTGGCCTCACAAAATCCAAACGGTAAGAAATTCCGGCGGCGAGTCACTGTTCTTTCATGCGAAGGGGTATCTTTCGGTAGATATGGGAGGATGGACGGTTTCCGCCGGTTTCGCTTATTCTAATTTTGACATTTACAGCAGTTGGCGCAACATTGTCATCGACGGGCACTCTATCAACGAGATGATTTGGAGCAAAAGAACAACACAATCACTGTTCGTTTCGCTTGGGTATTTATTATAGGGGGGAGGCTGTCTCAAAATCAGAAAAAATCAGAAAAAAAAATAGCAAACTTATTTACGTATGAAAAAGAACATCTTTATTTTGAGTTTATTATCCGTTTTACAAACAGTTTACGGACAAGGTATTGTTTTTAACAGAGATTTCTCTCCTGCGGAAGGATTGACGATAGCACAGGAATCGCCCTTCAGGGAAGAAGTTTGTTTAAATGGGTATTGGGAACTGCAATTGAAACCCCTTCCTGCTGCTTGGGAAAGAGGAACAGGCATCGCTCCGGAACTTACTTTGCCGGAAGATACGCGATGGGAGAAGGTGAAAATCAAAATTCCTTCCCCGATCAATGTGAATGACTGGGGAAGAGTGCTTACCGTAGGCGAGGGAACCAAAGAGCCTTATGCGCCCAGTTCGGTATATTACCCAAGTTACCCGAAAGCATGGGCAAGCGCCGAGATGGGATGGTTGAAAAAGTCTTTTGATATTCCACAAATCCTGACCGGCAAAAGAATAATTCTTCACTTCGAAGCCGTAGCCGGAGAATGTGTCGTATTCATCAACGGGAAAG